>NZ_JBPBBA010000042.1:0-34449 GCF_050896395.1 Nioella aestuarii
ATCTGCTACACCTCGGCCGACAGCGTTTTCCAGATCGCCGCGCATGAAGAAACCTTCGGCCTAGACCGGCTTTATGACCTTTGCGAAAAATTGGCCCCGACGCTGCACGCCATGAAAGTGGGCCGGGTGATTGCGCGGCCCTTCGTGGGCGAGCCTGGCGATTACACCCGAACGCCCAACCGCCACGACTACGCGATCATGCCCCCCGCGCCGACGCTGTGCGATTGGGTGCAAGGGGCAGGGCGCAAGGTGCATTCCGTGGGCAAGATCGGCGATATCTTTTCGATGCGCGGGATCGATGACGTGGTGAAAGGGGCCGATGCCAAGCTTATGGGGCATCTTTCGCACCTTGTGGACACTGCCGAAGAGGGCAGTTTCACCTTCGCCAATTTCGTGGAGTTCGACAGCATCTACGGCCATCGCCGCGACGTGTCGGGCTATGCACGCCATCTTGAGTGGTTCGACGCCGAAATCGGCCCGATCCTGGCGCGGCTGCATCCTGATGACCTGATGATCTTCACCGCCGATCACGGCAATGATCCCACCTGGATCGGTACCGACCACACGCGCGAACGGGTGCCGGTCCTTGGCAAGGGGCCGCAAACCGGGCAGATAGGGCTGTGCGCCTTCACCGATGTCGCGGCCTCGATTGCCGCGCATCTGGGGGTGCCATCACAAGGGCCGGGCAAGAGTTTCCTATGAAAAGCATTCCCAAGATCGAACTTCACCTGCATCTGGAAGGTGGTGCGCCACCGGCCTTCATTCGTGGGATTGCCAAGGAAAAATCCGTCGATCTGTCGGGCATCTTCCGCGAGGATGGCAGTTACTCCTACAAGGACTTCTGGCACTTCTTGAAAGTTTACGAGGCCGCGACAAGCGTCCTGACCACGCCCGAGGATTACGCCCGCCTGACCCGCGCGGTGCTGGAGGAAAGTGCCGAAAACGGCGTTATCTATTCCGAGACCTTCATCAGCCCCGATTTCTGCGGTGGCGGCGATGTGGGTGCGTGGCGCGAGTACCTGTACGCGATGGAGGAAACCGCCGCCAAGGCAGAGGCAGAGCTTGGCATCACCCTGCGTGGCATCATCACCTGTATCCGCCATTTCGGCCCCGAGAAGGCCAAGCCGATTGCCGTCTGCGCCGCAGAAACAAAGGGCAGCTTCATCACCGGCTTCGGCATCGCGGGCGATGAGCTGATCGGGAAGCCCAAAGACTACCTCTGGGCCTTCGATTGCGCCCGTGAAGCGGGCTTGCAGCTAACGGCCCATGCAGGCGAATGGGGCGGTGCGGAAAGTGTCCGAGATGCGATCCGCGATCTGAACGTGGAACGCATCGGCCATGGGGTGCAGGCCATCACCGACCTCGCCCTTGTTGACGAAATCGCCGAGGCCGGGATCACGCTGGAATGCTGTCCGGGGTCCAACGTCTTTCTGGGCGTATTCCCCACTTGGCGCGACCATCCCATTGAAAAACTGCGCGAAAGGGGGGTGAAAGTGACTGTCTCTACCGACGATCCGCCCTTCTTCCACACCACCATGACCACCGAATATGACCGCCTGGCAGACACGTTCGGCTGGGACGAAGAGATCTTTGACGAGATCAACGCCAATGCCCTCGCTGCCGCCTTCTGCGATGAAGACACGCGGGCGCGGGTGGCCAAGAAACTGAAGAAAGGGACCTGATGCAGCATCTTACCGTCGTCAATCACCCACTGGTGCAGCACAAGCTGACGCTGATGCGGGAAAAAGAAACCTCGACCGCTGTGTTCCGCCAGCTTCTGCGCGAGATCAGCCAGTTCCTCGCCTATGAGGTCACTCGCGAACTGCCGATGACCACCAAACAGATCGACACGCCCCTGACCGATATGGACGCGCCGGTTCTGGCGGGCCGCAAGCTGGCGCTGATCTCGATCCTGCGGGCAGGCAATGGGCTGCTCGACGGGATGCTGGAGCTGATCCCCTCGGCGCGTGTTGGCTTTGTCGGTCTCTACCGGGACGAAAAAACGCTTGAGCCCGTGCAATACTACTTCAAGGTGCCCGATGAACTGGGCGAGCGCATGGTTATCGCCGTCGATCCGATGCTGGCCACGGGCAACAGCTCGGTCGCTGCCATTGACCTGCTGAAAAAGGCCGGGGCCAAGAACATCCGCTTCCTGTGCCTGCTTGCCGCGCCGGAAGGTGTGGCCCGCATGAAAGAGGCGCACCCGGACGTTCCCATCGTCACCGCCGCCCTCGATAGCCATTTGAATGAAAAGGGTTATATCGTTCCGGGCCTAGGGGATGCGGGTGACCGCATGTTCGGCACAAAATAAGCTACGGGCTCTTTACCTGCGGACAATCCTCTGCCACTGTTTCCGGTACAGCAATGGGGGTTGTCTGGTATGTATCTGTTGCGGGCCGTTTCAGGATTGGCCGTGGCGGCGGTGGTCGCCGTTCCTGTTTCCGCGCAAAGCATTGCGCAGCTTGGTGGACCGGCGGAAACGCCGCCCGCCAGCTATTCCTCTGACCAATATGTCGACAGCCGGGGCTGTGTGTTCATCCGCGCGGGCTATGGCGGGCAGGAAACCTGGGTGCCACGCGTGACGCGCGACCGGCAACCGTTATGCGGGTATGAACCATCCGTTGGCGGATCGGCCCCTGTGGCTGTTGCTGCTGCTCCTGAACCTGTGGTTGAGGAGCCCCCGGTCGAGATTGTCGTTGCCCCCGCCGCGCCTTCCACACCAGTGGTGCAACCGCAACCGGCGGCTCCTGCGGCTGTGGCTGTTGCGTCCCCTGCGCCCGCACCTGCCGCGCCCGCCACCCGTCCAGTGCCGCAGCAGCCCGCGGTAAGCGTGGTCAGCTGTCAGGGCCTGCCTGCCGGGGCCGCGCAATATATGCAAGGGTCTGGCGTGCGCTGTGGCCCGCAGGCCATTCATCCCGCCGATGGTCAACCGGTTTTACGTATGGCTGGGGCGGCGTCTCCGTCTCGCCGTCTGGAGCTGGCGCCGGTGGTCATTCCCGAAGGCTATCGTCAAGCGTGGACCGATGGTCGTCTGAACGCCGCGCGCGGACTGCCCTATGCAACGCCCGAGGGTGACGCGGCTATGGCGCAGATCTGGTCCGAGACGCTCCCGCGTGTTGCGGTGGACCCCGCCGCAGACGGTGTGGCGGTATCCCGTGTTGCGTCGTCTCCAGCCTCTGATCCGGTGGTGACGCGCGCCTCCTCGACACCCAATATTGCGGCGGGCGACAGCATGTCAGAGGCCGCGGCGGCGACTGTTCCGTCCGGGCATCGCTATGTCGAGATTGCCCGCTATGCAGACCGCGCCACTGCGGATGCCGCGCGGCTTCGGCTGCAACAGCAGGGCATGGCAACGATGCTTGGCGGCATCGCGCAAAGCAGTGGCGGTTATGGCAGTTACGTTGTTCTGGCCGGTCCCTTCGAGGACGCGCAGACGCTTGGCCGGACGCTGTCAGCGGCGCATGGTCTTGGCTATAGCGGGGCGGTAACGCGCTGACGCAAGGCGCGAATTGGTGTTGTGCGCCCAGGCTTAGCCCCCACAAATTTCCTGAAGGGAAATCCACTGCTGGTCCGACATGAGCGGCGCGCGCAAGCGCCCGCGCATCGGGTCGCCTTCAATCAGGTCCAGCACCGTTTCCCCTGTAAGGTCCAGCGCATAGGCGTAGGGTTCAGTCGAGATTCCGGCGCGTTCGAACCGGGCCAGGATCAGCGGTAGCTCCACATCGAACGGCGCCGTTGTCAGCAAGCTGGCAGCATGTGCGCGCAGGTGGCTTTCATCGATCTCTCCCGTGGTCAGCAGCCGCCCGGTGGCCATCAGGCCAGACCGTTCAAGCAGGTACAGCATCGGGTCTTGAATGCGGCGGCGCAGATCCTCGACCAACAGGAAACCGGCCAGCACTTCTGGCCCCTCATAGTCCTCAACCAGGGATCTGTTCACCACGATGACATTGCCTGGCAGGCTGGCGGTGGCCTGCGCGGTAGAGGGTAGAACGATCACCTGAGGGGCCCGTTGACCGAACACCGTGCTGCTCAGATCGCGCATCGCCGAAACGCCGCCGGGGCTTGCGCAGGGGCGGCCGGAAAGGTCTGCCATTTCCGCCAGAATGTTCTGCCCGATGTCCGTTCTGCTTGCCGCAGGCAGCATTTCAGCGGTCTGGCGGGTGAGGGCGGAAGGGAGCCAGAAGATGCAAATCAGGAGGGTTACGAGGCTGAGAAATGCGCCGAGCCAGAGACGCAGGCGGCCTGGATGGGGGCGGCGTTTCTCGATGGCGTTGCGGACCCGTTCGATGGCGTCGATCATGTCGGCGTCAGAGATTTCCAGCAATTCATCAGCTTCGCCATCGGGGGCGTAGAGCGCCGGAATCTTCCCTGAATTCAACCGTTTGACCGCAGGCAGAGACCAGTGGGACAGCGCCGTTTCGGCCATCGTGGAAATCACCAGCGTCGCATCGCCGAGCGAGATCACAACCTCGCGGCGCTGGCTGTCGGGGGTCTCTCGCCAGAGCCCCGTGCTCTCCAGACGCTGGTATTCCGAAAGCGCCGTCATGCTCGATCTATCACCTTGTTTTTCTGACAGAATACCGGAAATACCCGCCCGTAACAACGGTTCAATGCTGCCCCGGTGCCACCCGTACACCCCCTGTACACCTCCCTTGCACCCCCCGTACATACATGGAGACGGTTTTTTGCGGTCCCGGCGACCGGGAAGGGGGATAGAGATGGACAGCTATTCTGGTGGATGCCTCTGCGGGGCGGTACGGGTCACGGCGCGGGGGCAACCGCTGCGGGTGGGCATCTGCCATTGCCTCGATTGCCGCAAATTCCACGGTGCGCCGTTCCACGCTTCGGCCATCTTCATGGAAGAGAGGGTCGAAATCACTGGCACGCCGGGCAGCTATCGGGGCCGCGCCTTTTGCCCCCGCTGTGGATCGTCAGTCTTTTCGCAAAGCGGCGAAGAAATAGAGATCAATCTAGGCAGTCTCGACAGCCCCAGCCAACTGCGCCCGAGTTATGAGCTTTGGACGATCCGCCGGGAAGACTGGTTGCCGGAATTTCCGGACATGGAGCGGTTTGAGCGGGACCGGGAGGAGGGTAAGGCGAAAGGATAAGATAGCGCTGGCGGGCCGTTCATTGCGTTCTCATCACAGAGTCTGTTTCCGTCAAAAACCGGCGCCATCCCGGCAAGGGGTCAACACGGGTGCTCATGTCTTCACCCGCGGCCAATTACGGGCCGACAGGGTGGTGCCGGAACGACCCCGTTCGGGGACACGGGATGGCGCCGTTGTGGCATGGCGTGATGCCGGTTCCGGGATCTGGTCAACCCTTTCAGGCCGAATGGGCAGCATTGGGGTAAGTGGAGATTGGTCGCCTAGACGATATTGGTCAGGCCGTGGACGTGGTTTGTCCTTGCATCTTGCCAGAAAGGGCATCCTGCGCCACAGTTCTGCCCGGGGCTGGCGTGCCAATCAGGCACAGCGCGCGGGTAATTATGCCTGCACCGTACCAGGCTCGATGCAATGGTATTGGGGAATAGCCAAATGACAGAAATAGCGACCGAGGGATATATCGGGCTGGATGGTGCGACCATCAACGGAACCGAGGGCGATGCAGGCAGTTCGCTGAACTGGACAAACACGGTCGTTCACGGGGTGGGCGGTGCAGACTCCGACAACAATTACAACATCGGCGACCCCGGTGAAGACGGGTACCTGCATGTAGGCGTGGATTACTTTGTATCTGCTCCTTTTTATTTTACCGGTTATACCATCACCAGTTCGGGGGTTGAGTATGGCGTGTTTTCGGATGGAACTACCTATCTGGTCCCGCTTCCTCAGGATGGCACCACGCAGAACATAATCCCCAGCTCTGGCACCACCAATGTCTACCAGTCGCAGGCCTTGGCCTACCTGTGTTTCGCTGCAGGTACGATGATTTCGACCCCGATGGGCGAACGCGCTGTCGAGGGGTTGCAGATTGGTGACGAGGTTCTAACGGCCGAGGGTCTTGCAGTCGAGGTGAAATGGATCGGACGGCAGAGCGTCAAGACGCGGTTCGGTGCAGCGGATCGCCTAAGACTGGTTCGGTTCGCCGCCGGATCTTTGGGCAATGGGCTGCCGCATTCGGACCTGACCGTGACCGCTGATCATGGAATGCTGGTTGATGGCGTGATCTGCCATGCCGGGGCGCTTGTAAACGGCGAGACCATCACGCGGGTGCCCTTGGCCGAGATGGGCGAAAGCTACACGGTTTATCACATCGAGACCGAGGCGCACGAGATCGTATTGGCCAATGGCGCACCGGCGGAGACCTTCATCGACAATGTCTCGCGCCGTGTCTTCGACAACTACGCTGAGTTCGAGGCACTTTACGGTGACGTGCCCGAGATGGACGAACTGCCCTATCCCCATGCCATGAGTGCAAGGCAGGTGCCGGGGCGTATTCTTGCGCATCTGGGGTCTGTGCACGCCGCCTGACAACCGCCAAATGCCGGTTGCGACATGAATGGGCGCTGGATGCGGTGGACAGGGAAGACTTGATGCGGATCAAGGGCAGGGTCGAGGAACTGGCGTATCAACGCACCGAATGACTTTCGGGGAAATCCGGTGTGACGAAACGATCCGATGTGCCCACGGGGGCACTCTTCTTCTTTGTGACGGGTGTCTTTGCCATCACCTGGGGCGTGGTCGGGGCCTATATTTTTTGGCCCGATGCGATGGCCACGCGGTTCGGATCGCTGGAGCTGGGACACCCGTTCTATTTCCTTGCCACCTGGGCCCCGGCAATCATGGGGATCGGCGTTGTCGCAGTCACCACCGGCGGCGCGGGTCTGCGAGGGTTTCTTGGCCGACTCCTGCTATGGCGTTGCGCGCCCGTCTGGTGGCTGCTGATCTTGCTGGGCATTCCGCTGGTTTACGTGGCGGGCTCGCTGATCAAGGGCGGCGCGCTGATGGCAGATCTGCCGGAGGAGGGGGCCGGGATGGCGTTCCTGTTCCTCGGGGTGATGCTGTTTCTGGGCCCGATGGAGGAGTTTGGCTGGCGCGGCGTGGCGCAGCCGATCCTGCAACGGCATATGGCACCCATTTGGGCGGGAATGCTGATCGGGGCGACTTGGGGGCTGTGGCATCTTCCCGCCTTCTACATCGCGACCGTCGTCTATGCCGACTGGCAGTTCCTGCCCTTCTTCATCGGCAATGTGACGCTGGCGGTTCTGGTCACGCCGATCTTCAACAACGCCCGCGGCAGTCTTCTGCTGCCGATGCTGTTCCATTGGCAGTTGATCAACCCCTTCTGGCCGGATGCGCAGCCCTGGGACACGTGGATACTGGTCGCCCTGACGGCGCTGGTTGTGCTGTGGAAACGGGACGAGATGTTCACGCGCCAAGGCGCGGTGGCAGAGGTCGTACCGGGCTGCGGCGGTGCGGTCCGGTAAGCATGTATCAGAGCTCGACCGCCACCTTGCGCAACTCGAATTTCTGGATCTTGCCCGTCGAGGTCTTGGGCAGTTCCTGGAACACCACGCGCTTGGGGGTTTTGAAGCCTGCCAGCCGTTGGCGGGCGAAGGCGATGAGGTCGGCCTCGCTGGCCTCGACCCCCGGTTTCAGTTCCACGAAGGCGCAGGGCACCTCGCCCCATTTGTCGTCGGGCTTGGCCACCACGGCGCAGAGCAGCACGGCAGGGTGGTGCATCAGCGCGCCCTCGACCTCGACCGAGCTGATATTCTCGCCGCCCGAGATGATGATGTCCTTGGCGCGGTCTGCGATCTGGATGTAGGTGTCGGGGTGCTGAAGCGCGATGTCGCCGGAATGAAAATAGCCGCCCTTGAAGGCCTCGGCCGTGGCGCGGGGGTTCTTGTAATAGCCCTTCATCACTGAATTGCCGCGGATCATGATCTCGCCCGTGGCGGTGCCGTCCATCGGGATCGGCACCATGTCGCTGTCAGTGACGATGATCGGTTCCATATTGGGCAGCGCAACGCCCTGGCGCGCCTTGATCGCGGCGCGGTCTTCCTGGGTCAGCGCGCCCCACTGGTCGTCCTTCCAGACGCATTCGGTGGCGTGGCCATAGGTTTCGGTCAGCCCATAGACCTGGGTGACGTTGAAGCCCATGGGCTCGATCGCGGCCAGCGTAGCGGCGGCGGGAGGGGCGCCTGCGGTAAAGACCTCGACCACGTGATCAAAGGAGCGGCGGTCGGCCTCGGCGCTGTTGACGATCATATTCAGCACGATGGGCGCACCGCCGAAATGGGTCACGCCCTCATCGGCGATGGCGTCGTAGATCGCCTTGGCGGTCACATCGCGGCAGCAGACGACGGTGCCGCCAAGCGCGGGCAGCATCCAGGTGTGACACCAGTTGTTACAGTGGAAGAAGGGCACGATGGTCAGAAGGCGGGGGTGCAGGGTCATCCGCCAGGAAATCGGCGTGCCCATGGTAATCAGATAGGCGCCGCGATGGTGATAGACGACGCCCTTGGGGCGGCCCGTGGTGCCGGAGGTGTAGTTGAGCGCGATGCTCTCCCACTCATCTTCGGGCATGATCCATTCGAAATCGGTATCACCCTCAGCCAGCAGATCCTCATAGGTCAGGTGCCGGCCTGAGGCGGGGTAGCCCGCCTGATCGTCGGGAACCTCAACGATCAGTGGCAGGTCTTCGGCTTCCATCTCTTTCAGCGCCGCTTCGACGGCACCGAGGAACTGGGTATCGACCAGAACAACAGAGGCTTCGCCATGGTCGAGGATGTAGCTGATCGTGCCAATCTCAAGCCGCGTGTTGATCGTGTTCAGAACCGCCCCGCAGGCGGGAACGCCAAAGAGCGCCTCGGCCTGGGCAGGGACGTTGGGCATGACGGTGGCAACCACATCGCCCGGTGCAACACCGCGACCGGCAAGGGCAGAGGCCAGCTGCGACACGCGAGCGTGGTATTCGGCATAGGTCTTGCGGAAGCTGCCATAGACCAGCGCTTCGGCCTGGGGAAAAACCAGCACGGCGCGTTTGAGATGCGACAGTGGTGTCAGCGGCACGAAATTCGCGGCGCGCTTTTCCAGCCCGGTTTCATCCTTCATCCAGCCCATGTGTGGCCCTCCCTGATGTCGCGGAATTCCCCTCTGTGGGCCGAGTTTTGGCAGAGAATTTGCAAAATGAAAGGGGCAGAAGCGACCTGCGGGATCAAATGTCAGACATTTGGGGCCCGATTGCGGGGGAATGGGGCCCGTGAGGTGGCGGATCGGGCGGGTCTGCGGCCCTGGCAGCCAGGAATGACAAACGCCGGCCCCTTTGGACCGGCGTTCGCTATTGTCGTTGGGGCGCTGCCCGGCGGTCAGGCGGCTTTCTGCGCCTGCGGGCCGAAGCGGCCATAGAAGCTCTGCCCTTTACCCGCCATCTCGCGCAGCAGCTCGGGCGTGGAGAACCGGTCGCCATAGGTTTCGGTCAGCTGATCGCAGCGTTCAGCGGCATAGGGCGTCCCGAGCATGTCGAGCCAGGAGAACGGGCCACCGGACCAGGGCGCAAAGCCCCAACCGAGGATCGCGCCGACATCGCCCTCGCGGATGTCTTCCAGCACGCCTTCCTCCAGTGCGCGGACGGCTTCCAGCACCTGTGCGAACAGCAGGCGGTGCTGGACTTCGACCAGATCGGTTTGATCATCCGCAACCGGGTATTTCGCGGCCAGACCATCCCACAGGCCCTGACGCTTGCCTGCGTCATCATAGGCGTAGAAGCCCGAGTTGGACTTGCGGCCAAGGCGGCCCTCGTCGGCCATCCAGAACAGC
Organism: Nioella aestuarii; assembly: GCF_050896395.1. Classification (NCBI taxonomy): domain Bacteria; kingdom Pseudomonadati; phylum Pseudomonadota; class Alphaproteobacteria; order Rhodobacterales; family Paracoccaceae; genus Nioella; species Nioella aestuarii. Next base: position 9,765 of record NZ_JBPBBA010000042.1, read on the forward strand.
ACGTCATCGACGGCGGCATCGGGATAGGCGTCGCCCATGGCGGCCTTGGTGGCCTTGGCGATCTTCACGCCGAGGTCGATCGAGGTCTCATCTACCAGTTGCAGGGGGCCAAGCGGCATTCCCACGAGCTTCGCCGCATTCTCGATCAGGACCGGCGATACGCCTTCCTTCACCATGCGAATGCCTTCGTTGATGTAGGGAATGATGCAGCGGTTGGCGTAGAAGAAGCGGGCGTCATTGACGACGATGGGCGTCTTGCGGATCTGGCGCACGTAGTCGAGCGCCTTGGCCACGGCCCGGTTTCCGGTTTCCTTGCCCTTGATGATCTCCACCAGCAGCATCTTGTCGACGGGGCTGAAGAAGTGGATGCCAATGAACTGCTCGGGCCGGCTGCTGGCCTTTGCCAGATCGCTGATCGGCAGGGTCGAGGTGTTGGTTGCAAAGATCGCGTCCGCGGGGATCACGGCCTCTGCCTTGGCGGTGACTTCGGCCTTGACGGCGGGGTCTTCGAACACGGCCTCAACGATCAGGTCGCAGCCTTCGAGCGCGGCGTAGTCGGTGGTGGCTGTGATGCGGGCCAGAAGCTCCGCCTTCTGCTCTTCCGTCACCTTGCGGCGCGAAATGCCCTTGTCGAGGATGCCGGTGGAATAGGATTTACCCCGGTCGGCGGCCTCTTGGGTGTTGTCGATCAGCACAACCTCGATCCCGGCCTTGGCGGAGACATAGGCGATGCCCGCGCCCATCATGCCCGCGCCTAGTACGCCGACTTTCTTGACGGTCTCATCGGCCACATCGGGACGGTTCGCGCCTTTTTCCAGCGCTTCCTTGTTTACGAAGAGGCTGTTGATCATGGCCGAGGACGAGGGGTTCATCAGCACGTTGGTGAACCAGCGTGCCTCCACCTTCAGCGCCGTGTCGAAGGGCACCAATGCCCCTTCATAGACGGCCGACAGCAACGCCTTGGCCGCCGGGTAGACGCCCTTGGTCTTGCCATGCACCATGGCGGACGCGCCCACATAGGTCATGAAGCCAGAGGGCGAGTAGGGGGCGCCGCCGGGCATCTTGTAGCCCTTCTGGTCCCACGGCTTGACGATATCGGCGTCCTTGGCGTTCAGGACCCAGTCTTTCGCGGCCGTTAGCAGCTCGTCCGCCGGAACAACCTCATCCACGATGCCCGCAGCCTTGGCCTTCTTGGGGTCAGACAGCTTGCCTTCCAGCAGGAAGGGGCTGGCCGTCATCGCGCCCATCTTTCGCACGAGGCGGGTGGTGCCGCCTGCGCCGGGGAAGATGCCGACCATGATTTCCGGCAGGCCGATCTTGGCCTTTGGGTTGTCGGCGGCAAAGATGCGGTGACACGAAAGCGGAATTTCCAGACCGATGCCAAGCGCGGTGCCGGGCAGGGCGCAGGCAATCGGCTTGCCGCCCTTATTGGTCTTCGGGTCCATGCCCGCGCGCTCGATCTTGCGCATGATCCGGTGCGCATTCATGATCCCGTCAAACAACCCCTTGGCCGGGTTGTCGCCCGCCATTTCCTTCATCTTGGCGATGACCTTGAGGTCCATGCCGCCAGCGAAACTGCCGGGCTTGCCGCTGGTCAGGATCACGCCCTTGATCGCGTCATCGGCCAGCGCCTGATCGATCAGCTGGTCGAGCTCGTCCCAGCCCTCCAGCGTCATCACGTTCATACTCTTGCCCTGGGTGTCCCACAGGATGGTGGCGACGCCGTCGGCGTCCGTGGTCATGGTGAAATCGGTCATTTGTCATCTCCCTTGAGCGGGGTGCCGTCTTTGCGGGTAAAATTGAAACCGGTCGCGTCGACGCTGATTTTCAGGTCGAGATCGCTGTACCAGGCAGTCTCAGTGGGGGTGCGGGTGCCGATGACGAGAAAGTGCGCCTCGTCATCGGTATTGTTGATGAAGTGATGCCCGTTGCCGTCATTGGCCGGGAAGGTGGCGCAATCGCCCACGGTCATCTGGGTTTCGCCCTGGTCATCGACCAGCGTGCAGATACCTTGCGTGACCATGACGAATTCGTCCTGTTCCACATGCCAGTGGCGCAGGCTGGATTTCGCGCCGGGGGCGAGGATCACGATATTCGCGCCGAACTGAGTCAGGCCACCCGCATCGCCCACGCGAAGCGAGCTGCGTCCCTCCATCTCCGCATCATAGGGCGCGGGGTAGATGGAACCGGTGCGGGCTTCCAGTTTTGAAAGGTCTATCTTGGGCATCAGACGCGCTCGATGATGGTTGCCGCGCCCATGCCGGAGCCGATGCAGAGCGTCGCAAGCCCGGTTTCCTTGTCGGAGCGTTCCAGTTCGTCCAACAGCGTGCCAAGGATCATCGCGCCGGTCGCGCCAAGCGGGTGACCCATGGCGATGGAGCCGCCATTGACGTTGATCTTGTCCCAATCCGCGTCGAAGGCCTGCTGGAAGCGCATGACGACCGAGGCGAAGGCCTCGTTCACTTCGAACAGGTCCAGATCGCCGATGGTCATGCCGGATTCGGCAAGGATCTTCTGGGTCACGGGAACTGGTCCGGTCAGCATGATGGTAGGGTCGGTGCCGATCTTGGCGGTGGCCCGGATGCGGGCGCGTGGCTTGAGGCCCATGGCCTCGCCGAACTCCTTGTTGCCGATCAGAACGGCGGCAGCGCCATCGACGATGCCGGAGCTGTTGCCCGCGTGGTGGATGTGGTTGATCCGTTCCAGATGCGGGTATTTCATCAGGGCCACGGCGTCGAAACCGGGCATGACCTCGCCCATGTCCTTGAAGCTGGGCTTCAATCCGCCAAGCGACTGCATGTCGGTCTGAGGACGCATGTATTCGTCATGGGCCAGGATCGGCAGACCGTTCTGGTCATTCACGGGCACGATGGATTTGGCAAAGCGACCCGCGTCCCAGGCCGCTTTCGCGCGTTTCTGGGATTCCACCGCCAGCGCATCCGCCTGATCGCGGGTGAAGCCGTATTCGGTGGCGATGATATCGGCCGAGATACCCTGAGGGACAAAGTAATTGTCCATCGCAATGGCAGGATCGACCGCAATCGCGCCGCCATCCATGCCCATGGGGGTGCGGCTCATGCTTTCCACGCCGCCGGCGATATAGGCATTGCCCGCGCCGCCGCGTACCTGGTTGGCAGCGAGGTTCACCGCCTCCAAACCGCTCGCGCAGAAGCGGTTGATGGAGAGGCCGGGGATCGACTCGTCAAGCTCAGAGGCCAGAACCGCGGTACGCGCCAGGCAGGCGCCCTGTTCGGCCACTTGCGTGACGTTGCCCCAGATCACATCCTCGACGGCGTGGCCTTCCAGGTTGTTGCGGTCCTTCAGGGCGTTAAGCGCAATCGCGGACAGCCGCGCGGCGCTGACCTCATGCAGGCTGCCGTCCTTGCGGCCTTTGCCGCGGGGGGTGCGGATGGCGTCGTAGATATAGGCTTCGGTCATGATCGTCCTCTTCACTTCACGCGCGGTCAGCGGGGCTGCCGGGCATCAGGTCGTAGGGGTGTTGCCACCCCGGCGTTTCGGAAAGGCGGGTGAGCCAGGCGTCGATATGGGGCCACTCGGCCCGGTCAAAGCCAAAGGGCTCGGGATAATAGAGATAGCCGCAGCTGGAGAGATCGGCGTTGGTGATATCGTCACCCACGATCCAGTCGCGGCCCTCCAGATGGGCGTTGAGCGTAGCATAGGCGGCTTTCAGGCGGCCCTGCATGAAGGCGATCACGTTGGGGTCGCGATGCTTCTCGGGCAGGAAGTTCATCAGGAAACGGGTCATCCCGGCCTGGCTGGACAGCTTGTGATTGTCCCACAGAACCCAACGGAGCACTTCGTATTTGTCTTCGGGCGCGCCGCCATGCTTGCCGCTTTTGTCGGTCACATATTGCTGGATCGCGCCTGACTGGGTGAGCCTGACGTCGCCATCTACCATAACCGGCGCTTCGCCCATTTCATTGATGGTGGCGCGGTATTCGGGCGTGCGCGTTTCACCGCCAAAGAAGTCAACCTTTACCGGTTCCCATTCGAGGCCGGACAGCTCCAGCGCCAGCGCCGCCTTGTAGGCATTGCCGCTTTCCCCGAAGCAGTAGAGCTTGATCGTCATACGCCATCCTCCTTGGCCAGTGTTGCGCCGCTGGGGGATTTCGCATCCCCCAGACCCCCTGCGGGGTATTTTCGCAAAGAAGAAGGCTCATAACGGTTTGTTAAGGTTAACCGCCTAGCTTCCTAAGCGCGGTACAGGCTGGGGAGCCGATGACCGCCAAAGGAGAAGGCATCCTGTTTGCCATGTCGTCCTGCTGGCCCGGTTCGGGCTTCGAAACGATGGCTGGCAGATGGGATGTCTTACCCCTTCTTCTTTGCAAAAATACCCAAATCCTCCGCTTCAAGGCCCCTGCCAGACCTTACCGCTTTCTTGTTTCCAGCTCTGAATTGAACAGGCGGATGCGGTGGGTGAAATTGTCCTCATCCACCACGCTTTTCCAGTTCTCGAAGAGGAAGGAGAGGAACTCCCCCTCATCAAGCCCGGCCTCACCGGCCAGCGCCCTCAGTTTGCGATACCCGTCTTCGGACATCGCGATATTGGGGCGGCGGGTGAGGCGCAGGCGTTTTGGCATCGGATCCCCTCAGAACTGGTCCGCAGTCAGACCCATGACCGTGTCGGCGCCGGACTGGATCCGCGCCAGATGCATGCCCGTGGCGGGCAATTGGCGGGTCATGTAATAGCGCGCGGTCACGAGCTTGGTCTGATGGAAATCAGGGTCGGATGTGCCGTTTGCAAGGGCCTCAAGCGAGGTTTTCGCCATCCGCGCCCACATCAGCGCCAGGCAGACATGGCCCATCATATGCATGAAATCGGTCGATCCGGCGAGCGCGGCGTTGGGGTTTTTCATGCCGTTTTGCATGAAGAACATGCCTGCGGCCTGAAGGTCCTTCGAGGCCTGCTTGAGCGGGGCCACGTAGGGTTCCATCGCCTCGTCGCCATTGTCCTTGCAGAAGGATTTGACCATTTCGAAGAAGGCCATGACATGTTTGCCGCCATCGGCGGCCAGCTTGCGGCCCACGAGGTCGAGCGCCTGAACGCCATTGGCGCCTTCGTAGATCATCGCGATCCGGGCGTCGCGGGTGAACTGCGACATGCCCCATTCCTCGATATAGCCGTGGCCGCCATAGACCTGCTGGGCCTGCACGGTCATGTCGTAACCCTTGTCGGTCAGGAAGCCCTTGATGACTGGGGTCATCAGCGAGATCAGACCGTCGGCATCGGCGTCGCCCGCGCGATGGGCCTGGTCGATCAGCGTCGCGCCCCACAGGACGAAGGCGCGCGCGCCCTCGGTGAAGCTTTTCTGATCCATGAGGCTCCGGCGGATATCGGGATGCACGATCAGCGGATCGGCGGGGCCGTCAGGGTTTTCAACGCCAGTCACAGCACGGCCCTGAAGGCGGTCCTTGGCATAGATCAGCGCATTCTGGTACGCGGCTTCGGCCTGGGCCAAGCCTTGCATACCAACGCCGATGCGGGCTTCGTTCATCATGGTGAACATGGCACGCATACCCTTGTGCAGATCGCCAAGCAGCCAGCCCTTGGCCCCGTCATAGTTCATGACGCAGGTAGAGTTGCCGTGGATGCCCATCTTTTCTTCGATCTTCCCGCAGGCGACGCCGTTGCGCTCGCCAAGGCTGCCATCTTCGTTGACGATGAACTTGGGAACGATGAAGAGCGACACGCCCTTGATGCCTTCGGGGCCGCCGGGGATCTTGGCGAGGACGAGGTGAATGATGTTGTCGGCCATGTCGTGTTCACCGGCCGAGATGAAGATCTTCTGCCCGGTGATGGCGTAGCTGCCGTCGTCCTGCGGTTCCGCCTTGGTGCGCATGAGGCCCAGATCGGTGCCGCAATGGGGCTCGGTCAGGTTCATGGTGCCGGTCCACTCGCAGGCGATCATCTTGGGCAGGTAGGTTGCCTTCTGCTGATCGGAGCCATGCGCGAGAATGGCCGAGGCCGCACCGTGGGTCAGGCCCTGATACATGGCGAATGCCTGGTTGGAGGCTGCGAACATTTCCAGCGTGGCCGCGCCCATGACGAAGGGCATGTTCTGGCCGCCAAACTCCTCTGGCATGTCCAGCCCCGGCCAGCCGCCCTCGCGGACCTGATCGAAGGCTGCTTTGAAACCGGTGGGGGTACGCACCACACCGTTTTCCAGCACGCAGCCCTCGGTGTCGCCAACGACGTTGAGCGGGGCCAGAACCTCGGAATTCAGCTTGCCGCATTCTTCCAGGATGGCAGCGGTGAAGTCACGGTCCAGCTCGTCATAGCCGGGGATGGATTGCTCGGTCACCTTCAGCACATCGTGCAGGATGAATTGCATGTCCTTGGTGGGGGCGGTGTAGCTCGGCATCTGGTCCTCCCGAAGAAGCAGAAAAGGGGTGTCAGGCGGTTTTCTGACCGCCCGAAAGGCTGGTCAGCATGTCATTGACCATGCCCATCTGAGACTTCATCTCGTCGATGGCATCGTCCAGTTCGGCGCGGCGGCGTTCCAGGTCGTCGAGCCGTTCGCGCGCCACTTCCAGAGTGCGCTTGAGCTGCGTTTCCTGTTGGTCGCCAACATAGTAGAGTTCGAGGAGCTGCCGGATTTCCTCGAGCGAAAAGCCGAAGCGCTTGCCGCGCAGGATCAGCTTCAGCCGGGCCCGGTCACGCCGGGTGAACAGCCGTTTCTGGCCTTCCCGGATCGGGAAAAGCAGTTCCTTTGACTCGTAAAAACGCAAGGTGCGCGGCGTGACTTCGAACGCGTCGCACATCTCGCGGATCGACATGGTTTCGGGATCCATGATGTCACCTATGGTCATTAACATTGTTGCGATGGTCCCGATTTGCGATTCTTCGGAGCCACCTTACAAGAAGAGTTTACGTTAACGTAAAAGAGACGTCGCGTCACTTTTGAAATTGACCACGCGTCAGCAGAATTCCGCCCGGTTTTCGCTGGAGACGCACAAGCCTCCGGTCAGATTTCTGTCGAAATCCCGGCCCGCGAATCAATCTTACGACTGATCCCAGACGTCGCGCATCCGCTCCAGCTCGACGATGATTTCGTCTAGCTCATCGCGGCGGCTGCGCAACTCGTCCAGTTGTTTGCCAGCCATCTCCATCCAGACCTTGCGTTGCAGGCGCTGTTCGGGATCGGCGTTGTAAAGCTCCAGCCATTGGCGCAGATCCTCCAGCTTGAAGCCAAAGCGCCGACCACGAAGGATCAGGGTCATGCGGGCCACCTCTCGTGGTCCGTAGAAGCGTTGGCGCCCTTCCTTTTCGGGAAACAGAAGTTCGATATATTCATAATGGCGCAAGGTACGGGGTGTTACATCGAACCGTTCGCACATCTCTTTGAATGTCAGTCGCTCGTCCGTCATGATCGTCCCGAATGTGATCCGTCTTGTTCCGTTACGGGATTTTGCATCAGGCTTGCGGGGAATGCAAAACCGTGTTCCCTGTTCTCCTATCCAGATATCCAGATGGCAAGCAAAGAGGCTCCTCATGACGCTGAAAGCCGGCGAAAAGGCCCGGATCGCCAAGCAATTTATTGAAGCGATCCCGTTTTCCAAGGCTCTGGGGATGAACCTGGATGATATTGGTGACGGGTTTGCCGAGATCTCGATGCCGTGGTCCGAGAAGCTGGTAGGTGATCCGCGCAGCGGTGTCATTCACGGGGGCGCTGTGTCCGCGTTGATGGACACCTGCGGGGGGGCGGCGGTCATGAGCCACCCGGATGCGCCCGCGGGCACGGCCACGATTGATCTGCGCATCGACTATATGCGCCCCGCGACGCCCGGCCAGCGCATCGTTGCGCGGGCGGAGTGCTACAACATCACCCGGTCTGTAGGCTTCGTGCGCGCCAGTGCATTTGACGAAGACGAGGATCGCCCCGTGGCCACCGCCGCCGGGGCCTTTACCGTCGAACGCCCGAAGGAGACCAAGGCATGAGCCGCCCCCGCCCCGAACCCGTTCAGGTCGTCAAGGAACGCCGCGACCGCGCGTTGGAGCTGTTGGTGCAGGGCGTTCCCTATGCGCGTTTCATGGGCATCGAGTTCGACCGGCGTGGCGATGAGCTGACGGCGATCATGCACTATGATGAGAAGCTCATTGGCAACCCGTTCCTGCCCGCCCTGCATGGCGGGGCGATTGCGTCTTTCCTGGAGGTGACCTCTATCATAGGGCTGAGCTGGCAAACTCTGTGGGACGATATCGAAACCGGCCGCGTCGCCGCCGAGGATCTGGGGCCCGAGACCATGCCACGCCTGCCCAAGACCATCGATTTCACCGTTGACTACCTGCGCGCCGGTCTGCCGCGCGATGCCTATGCGCGGGCGCGGGTGAACCGGTCGGGACGGCGCTATGCCAGTGTTCATGTCGAGGCATGGCAGGACAATCGCGACAAGCTGTTTGCGCAGGCCACGGGGCATTTTCTGATGCCGTCCCGGAACGGCAGCGGCGCGCACATTGGCTGAGTTGGCAGGCGGCGTCGACGCCATTTCCCACAAACGGGTGCTGAAGATCGCGCTGCCGATCATGCTGGCCAATGTGACGGTGCCCATTCTGGGTGCGGTTGATACCGGCGTGGTGGGTCAGATCCCCGAGGCCGCGCCAATTGCCGCTGTTGGGGTCGGGGCGATTGTGCTGTCGGCAATTTACTGGATCTTCGGCTTTCTGCGGATGGGCACCACCGGGTTGACCGCGCAGGCAGCGGGTGAGGGAAACGCGGCCGAGGTTGTGGCGCTGCTGACGCGGGCGCTGATGATCGGGTGTGCCGGCGGTCTGGTGCTGATTGCCTTGCAGCAGGTGATCTTCGCCGGCGCGTTCTGGGTCACACCCGCAAGTGACGAGGTCGAGGGGCTGGCGCGCAGTTATATGGCGATCCGCATCTGGTCGGCGCCTGCAGCCATCGCGATGTATGGAATCACCGGTTGGCTGATCGCACAGGAACGCACGCGCGGCGTGCTGATGCTACAGCTCTGGATCAACGGCGTGAATGTCGTTCTCGACCTTGTCTTCGTTCTGCAATTCGGCTGGGGCGTCGAGGGCGTGGCCCTGGCCACCTTCATTGCCGAGTGGTCGGGCCTGGCGCTTGGATTGTGGCTCTGCCGGGGGGCGTTTAGCATGCCGGACTGGAAGGATTGGGGTCGGGTTTTCGACCGGGTCCGCCTGAAGCGCATGGCGGTGGTGAATGGCGATATCATGATCCGTTCGTTGTTGTTGCAGACGATCTTCGTGTCCTTCCTGCTGCTCGGTGGACGGTTCGGGGACGTGACCCTGGCGGCCAATCAGGTGTTGCTGCAATTCGTTCACATCACCGGCTATGCGCTGGATGGCTATGCTTTTGCGGCCGAGGCGCTTGTCGGGCAGGCCTTCGGGGCGGGGCGGCGGGGCCTGTTGCGCCGGGCGGCGATCCGCAGCTCGGCCTGGGCGGCCGGAACGGCGGTGCTGTTGGCGATTGGCTTTGCCCTGGCGGGGCCCTGGCTGATTGGTGTCATGGCCAAGGATGCGGAGGTGCAGACCGAGGCGTTGCACTATCTGCCCTGGATGATTGCGGCGCCGATCAGTTTCCTGGGGCTGATCATGTTTGACGGCATTTTCATCGGGGCCACGCGGTCCGCCGACATGCGCAACATGATGATCGTGTCTGCCCTGATCTACTACGCGGCGCTCTGGTTGTTGCTGGAGCCGATGGGCAATCACGGGCTATGGCTGGCGCTGCACATCTCGTTCATCGCGCGTGGTGTGACGCTTGGCGCGCGCTATCCGGCGTTGGAACGCGCTGTGAGCTAGGCGCGGGGAAGGATTTTCGAAAATCCTTTTCAGAAAAATCTTTGAAGATTTTTCCACCGCCCGATGGCAACGGATGCTCTTACAGCCAATCGCTGCGCCCGGTTCCCACGGCGTCGGCCACGTTGGCGAACCCGTCGCGTTCCAGCAGGTGCTCCAGACCCCTGACGATTTCAGCCGCCAGCGACAGCCCGCCATAGACAAGCGCCGTATAAAGCTGCACGGCGGACGCGCCCGCGCGGATCTTGGCATAGGCCTGTTCCGCCGAGCCAACGCCTCCCACTCCGATCAGCGGCAGCTTGCCCTCCGTCAGCTGCGAGAGCTGTGCCAGAACCCGCGTGCTCATTTCAAAGAGCGGTTGGCCGGACAATCCGCCGATCTCGTCCCGATACATGCTTCGCAGGCCCTCCCGGGACCGCGTCGTGTTGGTCGCGATTATGCCCGAAATGCCGGAGCTGAGCGCCACCTCGGCGATGTCTTCGATCTCGGACATCTCCAGATCCGGCGCGATTTTGAGGAAGACCGGGATCGCGACACGCAGCGTTGCCCTTGCCTCCATCACGCCTGCCAACAAGGCGTCCAACGCCGCTTTTCCTTGCAGGTCGCGCAGGTTCTCGGTGTTGGGGGACGACACGTTTACGGTGGCGAAATCCACATGCGCGCCGCAGCAGGTCAGGACTCGCGCGAAATCAGCGGACCGGTCGTCGCTGTCCTTGTTCGCCCCAAGGTTCAGGCCCACGATCGCGCCCTTGGGGCGGGCCGCCAACCGGGCGGCAATCGCCTCCATCCCGTCATTATTGAAGCCGAAGCGGTTGATCGCGGCGCGGTCCTCGGTCAGCCGGAAGAGGCGCGGCTTTGGGTTGCCGGGTTGCGGGCGGGGGGTGGCAGCACCCACTTCGAGAAAGCCGAAACCAGCCTTCGCCAAGGGCGCCAGCGCGGTCGCATTCTTGTCGAACCCTGCGGCAAGCCCAACCGGGTTGGGCAGGTTAAGCCCCGCAACAGTCGTGCGCAGACGGTCAGAGGTCACAACACCCGGCAGGGGCGCAAGGCCCATGTTCAGTGCCTTCAGGGCCAACCCATGCGCGGCCTCCGGGTCCATCCGACGCATTAGCGCCATGCCCATCCGTTCCAGCATCTCAGACCTCCAGATCGGGGAAAACGTGCTGCCCGTCCACCATCGGCAGGGGCTTTGACCAGAGCACATCCTCCAGCCGCAAAGGTGCATAGAGATGTGGGAAGAGCGCCCCGCCACGCGAGACCTCCCATTTCAGGGCGGCACCCAGGGCCTCTGCCTCCAACGCCAGCAGAAGCAGGCCCTCGACCCCGGCAAAATGCTTTGCAGCCGTTTCCATCGCCTGGTCGGCGGTCGAAAAATGTACGAAGCCATCAGCGATATCGACGGGCGCGCCCGCGATCTGCCCTTTGGCCTGCAAGTCGGCCCATTCCGGGGCCCGGAGGATCTTGTAAATCAGCATGGGCCGCACTTGGCCCGAGAGCGACCCGGCGTCAAGTGTCACATCACAGTCACCGACCCCCTTTACTTGCGCGATGGCCCCCGCCAAGCTGTGGGGATAACAATAGACAGGGAGTCTTTTCCGATGTTTGCTCGAATCTTGTGTTCGACGGCCATGCTGGTTGCCCTTGGCACCACAGCCTCGGCCGACGTGACCCTCCATATTCTTCATATCAACGACCTTCACAGCCGCATCCAGCCGATCAATCGCTTTGACAGCACTTGCTCGGCAGAGGATGACGAGGCCGGTGAATGCTTCGGCGGCGTGGCGCGGGTGGCGACTGCCATCAACACCCTGCGCGATGAACTGACCGCTGCCGGCGAGAACGTCATCGTCATGGACGCGGGTGACCAGTTCCAGGGCTCGCTGATGTACACGACCTTCAAGGGCGACGTGGAAGCCGAGATGATGGAAGCGATCGGCTTTGATGTCATGGCCGTGGGTAACCACGAGTTTGACGACGGCCCCGGCAACTTCCGCCGCTTCCTCGAAACCGTGAGCTTCCCGGTCATTTCGGGCAATCTCGACCTCAGCCAGTCCGAAGAGCTGAATGGCGAGGTTGAAAGCTATGTGGTGCTGGACGTGAACGGCCACCAGGTGGGCGTGATCTCGGCGCTGGCGACCGATACCGCCGTAACATCCAGCCCCGGTCCCAACGTGATCTTCCAGGACGAGATTGATGCGATTCAGTCCGACGTGGATGAGCTGACCGAAATGGGCGTTGGCATGATCATCGCGCTGACCCATGTGGGCCTGCCGCAGGATATTCGGATTGCGGAAGCAGTGACCGGGCTCGACCTGATCGTCGGCGGCCATTCGCATACCTACCTGTCGGCCGATGACCCGCGCCGCCATGGGCCCTATCCGACCTGGGTCGATGGTCCCGATGGCGCGATGGTGCCGATCGTGCAGGCCTATGCCTATTCCAAATATCTGGGCCACCTGGAGGTGACCTTCGATGACGACGGCAACCTGATCTTCGCTGACGGCAACACCATGCTGCTCGACGCGTCGGTGACCCCCGATCCCGAGATCGCCGCTCGGGTAGCGGAACTGTCCGCTCCGATCGAGGAAGCCATGGCCGAAGTGGTGGCCGAAAGCACCGATGTGATCGACGGTTCGCGTGACAACTGCCGCGCCCGTGAATGCCAGATGGGCGTGCTGGTGGCGACGGCCATGCTGGAACGCACCCGCGGCCAGGGCGTGCAGGTGGCGATCCAGAACGGTGGTGGCTTGCGCGCGTCGATTGACGCGGGCGAAGTCACCATGGGCGAAATCTTCACCGTGCTGCCGTTCCAGAACACGCTGGCCACCTTCGAGTTGACCGGCGCAGGCATCATCGCGGCGCTGGAAAACGGCGTCAGCCAGGTCGAGGACGGCGCCGGCCGCTTCCCGCAGGTGGCGGGTATGCGCTACACGTGGAACCCGGCCGCTGAGCCGGGCAGCCGCATCGTGTCGGTTGAGATTGAGACCGCAGACGGCTTCGTTCCGATCGACCCAGAGGCCACCTATGGCGTGGTGACCAACAACTTCATGCGTTCCGGCGGCGACGGTTATGGCATCTTCTCGTCCGAGGGCATGAACGCCTATGACTTCGGTCCGGGTCTGGAGCAGGTGGTGGCCGACTACCTTGCCGAAAACACCCCCTACATGCCGCATCTGGAAGATCGGATCATGGAAGGCGAATAAGCCTTTCTTTTAAGCGTTCTACTGGGCCGGGCAGGCGATTGCCCGGCCCTTTTTGCTGCTATGCAAACTGCGCATTCCCGGCATCGTATCTTGGCAATTGTGAATTTTGCTGGCGCTAACATATTGGGGGCATCAAAGCTGAAACCCGAAGGAAAAAACCGATGGCCTTCTCTCATTCCAAACTTGCCGAAGACGTCCGTAAATATGCCGCCTACCGCCGCACCGTGCGAGAGTTGGGCACTCTACCTCTGGCAACGCGACTGGATCTCGACATTTATGCTGGCGACATCCGCAAGATCGCCCATACCGCCGTTTACGGCTACTGATCTCGACCGACACATGATCTGACAGGGGCCGGGCGGATGCTCGGCCTTTTGCGTTCTGGCGCTTGCGAGCCATGCAGGCGCGCCCTAACCTTGCTGCCATGTGCGGACGCATGACCATCACCCACAAGGTTGACGCTATGGCGCGCTTCGTTGAGGCCGCGCCCGCCAATGATCTGCCGGACGGGCCGCGCTTCAATGTCTGCCCGACGCAGGCGGTTGGAGTGGTGACCTCTGCCGAGGGTTCGCGGCTCTACCGGCCCATGCGTTGGGGCTTTCTGCCGCGTTGGTACAAATCGCCTACGGATGGGCCGCTGCTGATCAATGCCCGGTCCGAGACCATCGCCGAAAAACCCGCCTTCCGAGACGCCTGCCGCCAGCGCCGCTGTCTCGTGCTGGCGACGGGGTTCTATGAATGGACCAAGGATGCCGATGGAAAACGCCTGCCTTGGTATATTCGGCCCGCTGATGGTGATCCGTTGGTTCTGGCGGGCATCTGGCAGGACTGGGCGCAGGGGGATGATCACTTTACCACTTTCGCAATTGTCACCTGCCCGTCGGGCGAGGGGCTGAACCATATCCACCACCGAGAGCCGGTCAGCCTGTCGCGAGAGGATTGGGGGAAGTGGCTTGGCGAAGAGGGCAAGGGGGCAGCGCTGTTGATGAAATCCGCGCCACCCGATCGGTTCGAATGCTTCCGTGTGGACCCGAGGGTCAATTCCAACCGCGCCGAAGGGCCAGAATTGATCGAGCCGATCTGAGCCGTCTTGCGAAGACACTTGCGGATTGCTAGGGCAAAGCACAGCTGTCGAAAGGCCCCCATGTCCCGCAACACCGCCACTGGCATCGGTTTCATTGCGATCCTGCTTTGGGCGCTCCTGGCCTATTTCACGGCTGCCAGTGGCGAGGTACCACCGTTTCAGCTGACCGCGATGAGCTTTGGTATTGGCGGGTTGGCAGGGGCGCTGACATGGATCGTGCGCCCGAAGGGCATTACCGCTTTGCGCCAGCCCGTAAAGGTCTGGGCGCTCGGGATCGTGGGGCTGTTTGGCTACCATTTCCTGTATTTCACCGCGCTTCGAAACGCGCCCACAGTCGATGCGAGCCTGATTGCCTATCTCTGGCCCTTGTTGATTGTGCTGCTGTCTGCACTTGGGCCAGGGGAACGGTTGGGGCTGCACCACATCATCGGCGCTTTGATGGGGTTTGCTGGGGCGGTATTGATCGTCACGCGGGGGCAGGGGATTGCACTGAACCCCGATTATGCATTTGGCTATGGTATCGCCTTTCTGGCGGCGTTTTTCTGGTCCTCCTATTCGGTGCTGTCGCGTCGCTTCAAGGAGGTGCCAACAGACGTGGTCACAGGATTTTGCATCGTCACGGCTTTGTTGGCCACTGGTGCGCATCTTATGCTGGAACAAACGGTCTGGCCGCAGGGAACAGGTCAGTGGCTGGCGGTTATCGGTCTTGGGGTCGGCCCCGTCGGGCTGGCCTTCTTCGTGTGGGATATCGGCGTGAAACATGGCGATATCCAGGTGCTTGGTGCGGCGAGCTATTCCGCGCCGCTTCTGTCTACCTTGCTGCTGGTTGCCCTTGGGGCCAGCCCTTTCACCTGGGTTATTGCCGTGGCTTGCCTGCTGATTACTCTTGGCGCAACGGTCGCCGCAAAGGACATGATCCTGCGTCGAAAGCCCCAATAGAAACAGGCCGCCCACAAGGGGCGGCCCAGTGTCAGTCCAGGGAGGAAATATTTAGACGGCTGCTCGATCATTGTTGATTCTTTTCCGTCTCGTAAACAATAGCAATCAATAATGGCTTAATTGGGGCGATTGTTTCCAATCCTGAATTGACACCAATCGCCCCCATCCATTTCACTCATCCAGCAAGGTGGATGTCGTGGAGCGCCAGCTCGTAGAACGGGTGCACATCGACATTTGCAAAGCGCCCGTTTGAGTGGTTGAAGACCGACCGCCAGTAGGGTTGGATCATCACGCCTTCCTCCTGCATGATCTGCTGAAGACGCGCCATGATCTCGCGCCGCGCATCGGCATCTGCGACGCCCATAGCCTGATCGAGAAGCGTATCGAACTCGTCATTCGCGAAGCCCGATTCATTCCACGGAACGCCTGATCTATAGGCCAGTGCCAGCACCTGAACGCCAAGCGGGCGGGGGCCCCATTCGGTGGCGGAGAACGGATAATTTGTCCAGTCGTTCCAGAAGGTTGCGCCCGGCATGATACGGCGTTCCACTGTCATGCCCGCGTCGCGCAGCTGTGCGGCGATGGCCGAGCAGGTGTTCGATTGCCACTCGGTGTCAAGCGAGACGAGTTCGAAGACGGTGTCCGCATGGCCCGCTTCTGTCAGCAGCGCCATGGCGCCCTCGGGATCGGGCTCCAACGCGGGAAGCTCCGCGTATTCCGGGTGGATCGGGCAGACATGGTGGTTTTCGCCAAGCAGTCCCTGGCTGCCGATGCCGAGTTGCAGGATGGTCGCATTGTCCACCGCCATCTGTAGCGCCCGGCGCACATCGCGGTTGTCAAAAGGCGCCGCCGTCTGGTTGAAGCGAACGGCCAGCGTAGCGGCGGTGACAGCTTCAGTAGAGCCCCAGCCGATGGAGTCGAAAGCGGCCACATAGTCGGCATCTGTGCGGTAGGTCAGGTCGATATCTTCCGAATCGGCCGATGCCAGAACGGCCGCCATGTCGGTGCCGAGGTCGATAAACTCGATCCTGTCGAGCCATCCGCCCTCACGCCAATAGTCATGGTCGGGGTTGCGTTCCAGAGCCTGCAAAACGCCGACCTCATTGTGCACGGGCAGGTAAGCGCCCGTTCCAACCGGGTTTTCAGATGGATCGCCACCGGTGTAGCTGGTGTGGACAAGAGCGGCCGGATAATCCGACAACGCCGCCATGATCGCGATGTCGGGGCGTTGCAGGTTCAGTTGCAGCGTGTGGTCGTCGATGACCACAACAGCGCCTTCGGCAAGCTGGCCGGTGTCGGCGTTTTGCAAGGCACCGACGCGGGTCGCCATCGAGTTGCCCTCGACCGTACCATCGGCCCATCTTTCAAGGTTGAAGGCTACGTCGGCGGCGGTAAAGGGATCGCCGTTGTTCCAGCTGACGCCCTGGCGCAAATGCAATGTGTATTGCGTGGCATCGTCGTTAGCCTCCCAACGTTCGCACAGCGCTCCTGTGACTGTGCCGTCGCGGTTGAACTGGGTCAGGTAATCCAGCCAGCCACGGCAGAAATTTGCATATTCCGTCCAGTCCCACAGGCGCGGGTCTTTCAGCGCCTTGGTTTCCATATTTACCCTAAGCGTGCCGCCTCGCACCGCCTGCGCCCGTGCCGGGGTGGGCATGGTGAGCCCGATCATCGCATAGGCCGTGGTCGCTGACACGCCAAGCATCGTGGCACGGCTCAGAAATTCCCGCCGGCTGAGTTTTCCGGCCCTTTCTTCAGCCGCGTATAGCTTGGCGACGGGGTGGATATCTTGGGTCATCTGCGGGGCTCTCCCTGATTGGTTCAGCTGATCTGATTCTATGGACACAACTGTCCATAGAGTTTTCCATCACTGGGTTTTCGTCAATCCTCTTTAGAGAAGGATATTATTTATGATGTTAAACAATGGGTTATCGTCTCTTTGTGCGGCGATTTCTTGAATCGACTAGGGCTTGACGAATTATTCTGGACAGTATTGTCTAGAAAGTGGGCGTGATCAAAGACGCCGCGACGAAAGCCAGGGAGACCAGCATGAAATCTCATTACAGGGCCGTGATCATTGGTGGTGGCGTTGTCGGAACCTCAGTGCTTTATCATCTTGCGAAATTCGGCTGGACGGATGTCTGCCTGATCGAACGCAAGGTTCTAACGGCGGGGTCCAGCTGGCACGCGGCGGGGGGCTTCCATGCGTTGAATGCCGATCCCAACATCGCGCAGCTTCAGGCGTATACAATCGATCTGCTGAGCGAGATCGAGAAAGAGAGCGGACAGTCCGTGGGTATGCATATGACCGGGGGCATGACGCTTGCCGGTACGCCCGACCGGTGGGAATGGCTGCAATCTGCCTATCGGACATTTCAGTCTATCGGGATCGAAGATTGCCGCCTTGTGACACCGCAAGAGGCGGGAGAGCTTTGCCCGATCATGTCGACCGAGGGCATTCTGGGCGGGATGTGGGCCGACCGGGAGGGTTATGTCGACACCACCGGCACGGTCCATGCCTATGCCGGGGCCGCACGCAAACGCGGCGCCGAGGTGATCGAAAACAACCGGGTGCTGGAACTGCATGAGATCCCAGAAGGCTGGCGCGTGGTGACCGAGAAAGGCACCATCACCTGCGAACATCTGGTCAATGCGGCGGGGCTTTGGGCCAAGCAGGTGGGCCGCATGGCCGGGATCGAGCTGCCGGTCAGCCCGCTCAATCATCACTACCTTATCTCCGACACGATCCCGGAGCTGGAAGCGCTCGACTTCGAGATGCCGATGACGGTGGATTTGGAGGGCTTCACCTATATGCGGCAGGATCAGAAGGGCATTCTTCTGGGCATATACGAGATCAACCATGAACATTGGATGATGGATGGCGCGCCGTGGGACTATGGGTTCGAGCTGCAACAAGAAGACCCGGACCGGATCGAACATGAGCTGACGCTCGGCTTCGAACGCTACCCGGCGCTTCAGCATGTAGGCGTCAAGACCTGGGTCAACGGGGCCTTCACCTTCAGCCCTGATGGCAACCCGCTGATCGGCCCCGTGCGGGGCAAGCGCAACTACTGGTGTGCCTGTGCGGTGATGGCGGGCTTCCTGCAAGGGGGCGGCGTCGGCAAATCGCTTGCAGAATGGATGATCCACGGTGAGCCAGAGGCGGATGTCTTCGGCATGGATGTGGCCCGCTATGGCGACTACGCGCAGAACAAGCGCTTTATCAAGGAAACCACCGGCCAGTTCTACACCCGCCGTTTCGTGATGACTTACCCGAACGAGCAGTTGCCCGCAGGTCGACCGTTGAAGATGGCCCCGGCCCATGACGCCATGTCGGCGGCAGGTGCCCGGTGGGGGGCGTCTTACGGTCTGGAACTGCCGCTCTATTTTGCGCCGGAGGGGTTCGAGGAGACGCCGACGCTGAAACGGTCAAACGCGTTCCCCATCGTTGCCGAGGAATGCCGCACAGTGCGTGAGGCTGTGGGGCTACTGGATATCTCTGGCTTTTCGCGCTTCGAGGTGACGGGGGCCGGGGCAGAGGCCTGGCTCAATCACATCGTGGCATCGAAACTGCCCGCCCCGGGCCGCGCGCGACTGGCCCCGATGCTAAGTGAAACGGGCAGGCTGAAAGGCGACCTGACCGTGTTCAACTGGGGCGACGGCACCTGGTGGATCATGGGCAGCTACTACCTGCGCGAATGGCATATGCGGTGGTTCACCGATCACATGGGCGCGGATGTGACCGTGACGGACATCTCTGATGCGACCGTCGGATTTTCCGTGTCCGGTCCCAACAGCCTGAAAGTGTTGGAGAGGCTGACGGACGGGCCGATTGCGGACCTGCCCTTCATGGGCTGTGGGCAATTTGACATCGGGCTGCTGCGGGCGCGGGTCGGACGGCTCTCGGTCGCGGGAGAGCTGGGATACGAGATCCATTGTTCTGCGGCTGATCATATTGCCCTGCGCCGGGCGCTGCTGGACGCAGGCGAGGGGCTTGGGCTGAAAGAGGTGGGCTTTTATGCACTGTTCAGCCTTAGGCTGGAGAAGAGCTTTGGCATCTGGTCGGCGGAATTCACCCAAGGATACACGCCAGCCATGACCGGCATGGACCGGTGGATGGATTGGGATAAGGGAGATTTCGTCGGGCGGAAGGCTGCTTTGGCAGAACGCGACGGGGACGGGCCTGCACAGGTTCTGGTGACGCTGGAGATCGCAGCGGAGGATGCCGATGCCAGTGGCTATGAACCCGTCTGGCATGGGGGGCGCCGTGTCGGGTTCGTCACCTCCGGCGCCTACGGTCACACGGTCGGGAAATCACTGGCAATGGCAATGGTCGACCGAGAGGCATCTGTGGCCGGTACAACGCTGTCGGTTCATATCGTGGGGCAGGAACGGGCAGCGACGGTTATTGCGCCTTCGCCCTATGATCGCGATGGTCAGGCCATGCGCAACACGTCAGGGGCAAGAGTATGAACGACTTTCCGGAAGCAACCAGCCGCCGCAGGCGTCGGCGTGAAGGCTCAGCGATCGGCGGACCTGCCCGTGTCACAAGTTACCGTCAGCTGCGCAATCCCTTCCCGGATGTGCCTGCCGTTAGTGACGACCGGGTGGAAGCCATCCACCAGACCGCGCTGCGCGTGTTGGAAGACCTGGGCGTCAAGGTGCTGCTGCCCGAGGCACGGGCGATCTACAAGGCCGCAGGCGCCCGGGTGGATGAGGCAAGCGAGATGGTCTTTCTGGGACGCGACATCGTGGAGGCTGCTCTTGCTGCCGCCCCGCGCGGTTTCCGCCTGCATGGCGCGACCCGCGACCGCGACTTGCAGATGGAACTGGGCACGCTCAGTTTCCAGTCCGGGGCCGGGGCGCCTAATGTCACCGACCGTTTGCGCGGACGCAGGCCCGGGGCCCTGTCGGATGTGATCGAACTGACCAAGCTCGTCCATCACTTCGATGCGATCCAGATGCTGAGCCCAGGGGTAGAGCCGCAGGACGTGGATATCGCGTTGCGCCACTATGCCTTTACGCACACGCAGCTGACCCTTTCCGACAAGATCCCCTTCGTCTTCTCACGTGGCACCGGTCAGGTGGAGGACTGTTTCGAAATGCTGCGCGATTTCAGGGGGCTGTCGGATGACGATTTCCATACTCAGCCGCATTGCTACACCATCATCAACACCAATTCCCCGCGCCAGATCGACATTCCCATGGCGCAGGGGCTGATCGACTTCGCCCGCCACGGCCAGCCGGCGATCGTCACCCCATTCTGTCTCATGGGCGCGATGGCACCGGTCACGGTTGCGGGCGCGGTGACGCTGAGCCATGCCGAAGCGATGGCGGCCATCACGTTGACGCAGCTGGTGCGACCCGGCGCGCCGGTGATGTACGGGGCTTTCGCCTCCAACGTCGATATGAAATCGGGCGCGCCTGCCTTTGGGACACCAGAACAGGTCAAGGCGAGCCTTCTGTCGGGCCAGATGGCGCGTCACCTTGGCCTGCCTTGGCGCAATGCAGCGGGGTGCGCGGCCAATGTGAATGATGCGCAGGCGGCCCATGAGACACAGATGAGCCTTTGGGGGGCGGTCCTTGCGGGTGCCACTGTGGTGATCCACGCGGCTGGCTGGATCGAGGGCGGGCTCTCTGTCTCGATGGAGAAGTTGGTGACAGATATGGAGGCCGTGCAGGTCATTACGGAGCTGTGCAGCGGAACCCCAACCGAGGATGCCGACATTGCATGGGATGCGCTGGCAGAGGTGCAGCCCGGCGGGCATTTCTTCGGCTGCGCCCACACGATGGAACGCTATGCGACGGCCTTTTACGAACCGCTTGTGGCGGATTGGTCCAACTTCGGCACCTTCACGGAACGCGGATCGCGGGATGCGAACACGCGGGCCACGGATGTCTGGCAAAAGATCGTCGAAGATCATCACCCCCCTGCCAGTGCAACACCTGACAGGGTTGCCGCGTTGAACGCATTCATCGCCCGTCGCACCGCAGAAGGTGGCGCGCCGCCAGTCAGCTAGCCCTCTCGCAAATGCGTCCACACCGCGCTAGCCTGACGGAAATACAGCAGGATCAGAGCCTTGAAAGAAGAACCAGAAACAGACGCCCACGAACCTCGCCCTGTCGCACATACCAAGGTGACGCGAAAGGATTGGCTTAACGTCGCCCGAGACATCCTGATCAGCGACGGGGTGGACAGCGTGAAGGTGCTGACCATCGGCAACCGGCTGGAGGTCTCCCGATCATCTTTCTACTGGTATTTCAAAAGCCGGCAGGACCTTCTCAACCAGCTTCTTGCCGAATGGGAACGCACCAATACCGGCATCATGATCGCCCATTGCGAGATGCCGGCGAAAACCATCACCGGTGCGGTTGCGAATTTCTTCCGCTGCATCGTCGATCCTGATGGTTTTAACCACCAGCTTGATTTTGCCGTGCGCGAATGGGCACGGCGGGATGGCAAGGTGCGCCGGGTCATCGACCGCTCGGACACCGCGCGGCACGAGGCCATCGCAAAGATGTTCATCCGGCATGGCTATGACGCATCAGAGGCCGATATCCGCGCCCGCGTGCTCTACTACCAGCAGATCGGCTACTACGCGCTGGAACTGGCCGAGACCCTGGAGGAGCGGCTGCCGCGTCTTGCGGGCTATCTCTATTGTTTCACCGGTGTACAGCCGCAGCCGGGCGAGGTGGAGGATTTCGTCCGTTTCACCCGCAGCTTTGCGGATGACCGGCCAGAACGCCCCCTGTCATGAACCGCTATTCCGCCTTTTCCCTGCTGCGAGAGGGCCTGCGCGGTCATCGCGGCTGGCGGTCCGCCTGGCGCAAGGCCCGGCCTAAGCCCAACTATGATGCGGTGATCATCGGTGGCGGCGGGCATGGGCTGGCAACCGCGTATTATCTGGCGAAGACTCATCGGATGACGCGTGTCGCAGTTCTGGAACGTGGCTGGATCGGGGGCGGAAATACAGGGCGCAACACAACGGCCGTGCGCTCGAACTATTTCTATCCCGAAAGCGTGGCGCTCTATGACCTGGCACTCCGGTTATATGAGGGTCTGTCGCAGGAGTTGAACTACAACGTCATGCTGTCACAGCGCGGTATGCTGATCGCCGCGCACAACCCCGGCCAGATGGAAATCTGCGCACGTATCGCCAATGCGATGAAGCTGAATGGCGTGGATGGGGAACTGATGGGCGCGGACGAGGCGTTGCGGCGCGTTCCGCTGCTCAACCAGACCCCGGATGCGCGGTACAAATGCATGGGCGGCATCTGGCAGGGGCGCGCAGGGGTCGCGCGCCATGACGCGGTGGCCTGGGGCTATGCGCGCGGGGCGTCGGACCGGGGTGTCGATATCATCGAAAATTGCACGGTCGAGAAGCTCTTGATCGAGGGCGGACGCATCACCGGGGTGGAGACCAACCTTGGCACGATCCGCGCGGATAGGGTGGGCGTTGCTGCGGCGGGCGCGACCCCCGGCATCGTGGCACAGGCGGGTGTTCGCCTGCCAATTCACACCTATGCGTTGCAGGCTTTCGTGTCGGAACCGGTGAAACCCTGTCTAGATACGGTGCTGCTCTACCTTGGGACCGGCACCTATGTGAGCCAGTCCGACAAGGGCGAACTGGTGTTCGGCGGCGGGCTCGACCGGGTGCCGACCCATGGTCAGAAGGGCAACCTGCCCGCTCAGGAGGCGGTGGTTTCGGGCCTTCTGGAAATGTTCCCGGCCTTCGGGCAGCTGAAATTGCTGCGCCAATGGGCAGGCGTGGTGGACGTGGTCCCCGACAGCTCGCCCGTGATCGGCCCCGCTGGCCCCGATGGGCTGTTCATCAACTGCGGCTGGGGCACCGGCGGGTTCAAGGCGATCCCGGCTGGAGGTTGGCTGTTGGCGCATCTCATGGCGACGGGCCAGCACCACGAGATCAGCCGCCCCTTCGATCTCGATCGGTTCGCAAGCGGGCGTCTGATCGACGAGGCCGCAGGCGCCGGAATATCGCATTAGGGGGACGGACCATGCAGCTTTTCACCTGCCCCTTTTGCGGGCCACGCGAAGAAACGGAGTTCCATTTCGCCGCCGAAGCCGGCAAGGCGCGGCCGGAACCGGCGGAAGATGTCAGCGATGCGGCTTGGGCTGACTACCTCTACATGAACGAGGCCCCAAAGGGCGAAGCGCGCGAGGTCTGGGTCCATGTGACCTGCGGTGAGTTTTTCTTGATGACCCGCGACACGGTCACGCGGGAAATCAGAGAGATAGCCGCCCTGCCGGGAAGAGAAACATGAGCGGCTGGCGGCTCTCCTCTGGCGGTGGAATTGACCGCAACAGGCCCCTGTCCTTTACCTTCGACGGGCAGCCCCTGACGGGGTTCGAGGGCGACACGCTGGCCTCGGCGCTACTGGCCTCGGGCACCCGTATCCTTGGGCGCAGCTTCAAGTATCATCGCCCGCGCGGGTTGTGGGGGATGGGCGGCGAGGAGCCGAATGCGATCCTCGATGTGACCGTGGACGGCAAGACCACCCCAAATGTGCGGGCCACGCAGATGGCATTGCGCGAGGGTATGACGCTTGCCTCGGTCAACGCAGCCCCTGATGCGGCGCGCGACCGGTTCGGGATCATGGATCTTGCGCATCGTTTCATTCCTGCGGGCTTCTACTACAAGACCTTCATGGCCATGGGCTGGATGCGGTGGGAACCGATGATCCGCCGCATGGCCGGGCTTGGGCGTGTCGATCCGGGCCATCACCCGGCGGCGGACATAATCCCGATGAACGTGTGCTGCGAACTGCTTGTCATTGGCGCGGGGCCTGCGGGATTGGCGGCGGCGAAAGCGGCGGCAGGGCAGGGGCGCGCGGTGTGGTTGATTGACGATGCCAGCGAGATCGGCGGCAGCTTGCGCTGGCGTGGCGGGCAGGTCGACGGGGGTGGCTGGCAGGACTTTGCCTCTGAGACGGTTCAGGCGGTCGAGGCTGCGGGCGGTCGGGTGATGACCGGCACGACGCTTTGGGGGGCCTTCGATCATGGGCTTTTCACAGCATGGCAACGTCGGCAGGATGCACCCGACCGGCATTGGCGAATTCGAGCGGACCAAGTTGTGTTGGCCGCAGGCGCGATTGAGCGCCCCTTGTGGTTTGCCAATAACGACCTGCCCGGTGTCATGTCGGCAGAGGCTGCGCTGCATTACCTCGCACTCTACGGGGCGGTCGCGGGCCGCAAGATCCTGCTCGCCACCGGCAACGACGCAAGCTACCCGGTTGCGGCTGCATTGGCCGGGGCGGGCGCGCGGGTGACGCTGGTGGATATGCGCGCAGATGGTCCCGCCGCTCCGCAGGGCGTGGACCTACAGCGCGGCGCACGGTTGACCAGGGCCAAGGGGCGGCGCGGGGTCGGTGGTGCGGTTGTTGAGGGCGGCCATGTGGATGCCGACACGGTGCTGGTGTCCGGTGGCTACACGCCGACGGTGCACCTGTGGTGCCAAGCGGGTGGCAAGCTGGATTGGAACGCCGGGGTGGACGCACTGGTGCCGCGCCCCGGAACCTGCGGCATGGCCGTGGCGGGGGCTGCGAACGGGGCATTCGGGTTGCAGTGGTTTCCGGACACATCGTCCACGTGGTAACCGTGTCGTTCATAAGCCTTTGTCGCAACCTCCATTGCGCGCAGCT
>NZ_JBPBBA010000043.1:0-31141 GCF_050896395.1 Nioella aestuarii
GATAACACCCCCCAAACCCCCATAACAAACGATAACACACAAATACGTGTGAAAAATACGATTACAGAATCGGAAACTCTGCGGATTGCGGCATGTCACGAGAGAGAAAAAGGAAGTGATTCCCCCTGATCACGCTTTGATGGATCTGAGAATCACATTGGTCTGTGCAGACGCCACCGCAGGGATGCGGAACAGGAATTGTTCGAGGAAGCGGTTATATGCGTCGATATCGGCGCAGGTCACATGCAGGTGATAGTCAGCCTGACCAGTCGTGGCATGACAAGCGCGGACCTCTTCGCGATGCTTAACGGCACGGATGAAGGCGGTCAGCTGTTCGGGATCGTGACGGGTCAGTTGCACATGTACGATCGCTTTGAACCCAAGCCCGCGTTTCGCATCATTGATGCGGACACCGTAGCCTTCGATCACACCCGCCTCTTCCAATGCCCGCACCCGTCGCCAGCAGGACGAGGCAGACAGTCCCACCTTCTCGGCCAGATCGGCATTCGAAATGCGGCTGTCTTTTTGTAGGGCGCTGAGGATCTGTTCGTCGATCCCGTCCAGTTCTGACATTCTGTTCCCCTTCATCAATGATTTAAGGGAGAATATTTCACAAGAATGCTATATCGGCAACAAAAATGGTCAGATTGGCCATTTTGCATGGGATACTCTGTCACCCAAGGACAGGAGCCCAAAATGACCGCACAGCCCCCGCATTTCGACACCTATCACCTGGATGACCGCTATGCCCGGGCCGAGGGTCGCGTATTCCTGACCGGAACGCAGGCGCTTGTTCGGGTGATGCTGGATCAGGCACGGCGGGATAGGTCTGCTGGACTGAAGACAGCCGGGTTTGTCTCAGGCTATCGCGGCTCACCGCTTGGCGGGTTGGATCAAGAGATGTGGCGGCAAAAGGCGCGGCTGTCCGAGAACCGGATCGAGTTTTTGCCTGCGGTCAACGAAGACCTTGGCGCGACGGCAGTTCTGGGCGCTCAACAGGCCTCGCTTGATCCTGATTGCGAGGTCGAGGGCGTGTTTTCCATGTGGTACGGCAAAGGGCCGGGGGTGGACCGTTCGGGCGATGCGCTGAAACATGGCAATGCCTACGGCTCTGCGCCCAAGGGTGGCGTGCTGGTGGTTGCGGGCGATGATCATGGCTGCGTGTCGTCTTCGATGCCGCATCAGTCGGACGTGGCCTTCATGGCCTGGTTCATGCCGACGCTGAACCCTGCCAGCATTGAGGAATATCTCAGCTTTGGGGCTTATGGCTTTGCCCTGTCACGGTTTTCCGGCACCTGGGTCGGGTTCAAGGCGATCTCGGAAACGGTTGAGGCAGGGCAATCTGTCGAGATCCCGGCTGATCGTGTGTTCGTCCAGCCCGATTTCACCGCCCCGCCGGGCGGGCTGCATGTGCGCCCGTCCGACATGCCAAGCCCGGAAATCGAAACCCGCATCGGGGCCAAGCTGGAGGCGGTCGAAGCCTTCGTGGAGGCCAATCCCATCGACCAGCGGATCTATGACATCCCCGATGCGCGCTACGGCATCGTGACCACCGGCAAGGGGCATCTCGATCTGATGGAGGCGCTGCGGCTGCTTGGGTTGGATGAGGCCGCCTGCCGCCGGCTTGGCATCGACATCTACAAGGTCGGCATGGTCTGGCCGCTCGCACGCCGCGATGCGCTGGCCTTCGTGTCCGAGAAAGAGGAAGTGCTGGTCGTCGAGGAAAAGCGCGGCATCATCGAGAGCCAGTTCAAGGAGTATTTCTATGATTGGCCCGGTCACAAGCCGCAACGTATGGTGGGCAAACACCGGGCTGCCGGTGATCCACTGATCCCCTGGACAGGGGAACTAAGCCCATTGTTGCTGGTTCCGGTCGTGGCCGAACGGTTGCACGCGTTCTTTCCGGACGAGAATCTTCTGCGAAAGGCCCGCGCCTTGACGGAAAAGCCCGCCCCGGTCCTAAGTGTTCCGGGTGCGACCCGCACCCCTTATTTCTGTTCCGGGTGCCCGCACAATACATCCACGAAACTGCCCGACGGCAGCGTCGCCAATTCCGGGATCGGCTGCCATGTCATGGCCGGTTGGATGGACCGCAGCACGCTCGGATACGCACAGATGGGCGGCGAAGGGGTTCCATGGTCAGTGGCGTCCCGGTTCACCGGCAAAGGGCACCGGTTTCAGAACTTGGGCGAGGGAACCTGGTATCACTCTGGCTCTCTGGCGATCCGTCAGGCGGTCGCTGCGGGGGCCAATATCACCTACAAGATCCTCTATAATGACGCGGTGGCAATGACCGGAGGACAGCCGGTGGATGGCCCTGTCAGCCCCGCCGCCGTGGCGCAGACCTGTCGGGCCGAAGGCGTAGAGCGGATCGCGGTTGTGTCGGATGATATCGACAAGTTCAGACGCAGCGACTTTCCGGCGAATACCAGCTTCCACGACCGGACGGATCTGATGCCGGTGCAGCGGGAGTTGCGGGAGGTCAAAGGCGTCTCGGTTCTTCTATACGAACAGACCTGCGCAACCGAAAAGCGACGCCGCCGCAAGCGCGGCAAGATGGAGGATCCCAAGCGGTTTGCCTATATCAACCCACTCGTGTGCGAGGGTTGCGGCGATTGTTCGGTGGAATCGAACTGCCTGTCGATCGAACCGCGAGAGACGGAGTTCGGCCGAAAGCGAAAGGTCAACCTATCAACCTGCAACAAGGATTTCTCCTGTCTTAACGGCTTCTGCCCCAGTTTCGTAACGGTGGAGGGCGGTGAACGACGCAAGCCTGCCCCGGTGGCGCTGGATCTTGAGGCGTTGAAGGCGGGGTTGCCGGTGCCCGCCGAACCGAGCCTGTCGCGCCCCTTCGATCTGCTGGTGGCTGGTGTGGGTGGCACCGGGGTGGTCACTGTGGGCGCATTGATCACCATGGCGGCACATCTGGAAGGCAAGGGGGCCAGCGTGCTCGACTTCACCGGGTTCGCACAGAAATTCGGAACTGTTCTGGGCTATGTGCGGATCGGGCGGACGCCTGGCGCGATCAACCAGGTTCGGATCGAACGTGGATCGGCGGATGCGGTGATTGGCTGCGATGCAGTCGTATGTTCCTCGCCCAAGGCGTCCGTCCACTATCGGAAGGGCACCGGCGTGGTGCTGAACCGGGCCGAGATGCCGACGGGCGATCTGGTGCTGCACCGCGACGCGCAGTTGAGAATAGCCGAGCGCGAGGCACTGATCCGGGCCACGGTTGGGGATGATCTGCTGGCCTTTGACGCCAACTTTGCCGCGGAAAAACTGATGGGGGATAGTGTTTTCGCCAACATCATGCTGCTCGGGGCCGCGTTCCAGAAAGGGTTTGTGCCGGTCAGCGAGATGGCGTTGAAGCAGGCAATTTTGCTGAATGGCGTGGCGGTGGACAAGAACGCCATGGCCTTTGATCTGGGCCGGGTCATGGCAGCAAAGCCAGAGCTTTTGGGCGATATGCTGGACGATCCCGCGCCGAAGCGGCAGACGGTGGATCAGATGATTGCCACCCGCGCGGCATTTCTTACGGCGTATCAGGATGCACGCTATGCACAGCGGTATTCTGACAGGCTTGCGGCGTTCCGGGCGGCTGTTCCCGAGGCGTCTGATGATGTGGTTGCGGCGGCGGCTAAATCGCTTTTCAAGGTGATGGCCATCAAGGATGAATACGAGGTAGCGCGACTGTTCACAGAGACAGGCTTCGACGCCGAACTGGCCGAGCAGTTTGACGGTAACTACCGTGTCGTCCATCATTTGGCGCCGCCAATCCTGTCCTTGAGTCGGGATGACCGCGGCCGCCCGTTGAAACGCCGCTTTGGTCCTTGGGTACGGCACCTGTTCAAAGGGCTGGCCAAGGCACGCAGGCTGCGCGGCACATGGGCCGATCCGTTCCGCTTCAGTGCAGACAGAAAGCTGGATCGGGACGTGTTGGAGTGGTTCGAACATGTGCTGGACCATGTGGAGCGTAACTTTGATCCCGAAACCGCGCTGGCACTGCTTTCCGCACCAATGGACATAAGAGGCTATGGCCCGGTGCGAGAGCACGCGGCCGCAAAGGTCCGCGCCGGAATGCCCGAGGGGTTGCGTTGACTTGACTTCCCCTATGCCGCTGCCGCTGATGGGGCGGCAAGGAAAGGCTCCGGGATGCAAGCGGATTACGCAATCATTGGCGGCGGGATCGTCGGGCTATCGGTAGCCTGGGGGCTGCAACGGCGCGGGTTGCGCGTGGTCGTGCTGGATGGCAGTGACGGAGACTTCCGCGCCAGCAGGGGCAATTTCGGGCTGATCTGGGTGCAGGGCAAGGGCCTGAAGGAGCCACGCTATGCGGCCTGGACACGACGCTCGGCAAATGCCTGGGCCGCGTTTGCGTCAGAGCTTAGCGATGGCACCGGGCGCGATCTGTGGCTGAAGCAGGATGGTGGCTATGAGATCTTTTTCGAGGAAGAGGAAATGGCCCGAGCTGCAACAGCTTACGAGGGGCTGAAAGCGAACCTTGGCGGTGACTACCCTTTTGAGCTTCTTGGCGGCAATGCACTCCGGCAAGAGGAACCGGCGATCGGCCCCAAGGCAGTGGGCGCGATCCTCCATGCAGAAGATGGCCACACCAGCCCGCTATTGCTGCTGCGCGCCCTGGCAGATGATGTCCGGCGCCTTGGCGGGCAGGTTCTGACGGGCAAACAGGTGGTGGCGGTGGAGCGGCCCGACGGGTTCCGCGTTGCCTGCGCGGATGGAACGCGTGTCGATTCAGGCAAGCTGGTGCTGGCGGCAGGGCTTGGGGCTGCGGTGCTTGGACCGATGTTGGGGTTTCAGGCCAAGGTGCGGCCTCAGCGGGGGCAAATCCTGATCACCGAGAAGCTGCCGAAACTGCTTAATCGCCCGACGGTCGATTTACGGCAGGTGGAAGAAGGTGGTTTTCAGATCGGAGCCACGAATGAAGAGGTTGGCTTTGACGACCACACAACACAGCCGGCAATGGCGCGGCTGGCGGCGCGCGCGGTCGAGACGATCCCGGCTCTGGCGCGGGCACAATTGGTCCGGTCCTGGGGGGCGCTTCGGGTGATGACCCCGGACGGGCTGCCGATCTACCAGGAAAGCGAAACCATGCCGGGGGCGTTTCTGGTGACATGCCACAGCGGCATCACGCTGGCCGCTGCCCATGCGTTCTGTCTGCCGGACTGGCTGGAAGCGCGGGCCGATGCGCCGGATCTGTCGGCTTTTTCCGAAGCGCGCTTTTCGCTTTAGCCCGCTTGTCGCGGCACGAGGGCATGGATATGCAGGCTGCAAGGTCTGGCCCACCATGGTGGCGGTGCCGACCATATCCAGTAAGGACATCCCCGATGATCGAACGTTTCGAAACCGGCACCCGTATGAGCCAGTTCGTCAAGCACAATGGCACCGTCTATCTGGCCGGGCAGGTCGGCGAAGGCGCAACCGTCGCAGATCAGACCCGCGACTGCCTGGCCCAGGTGGAACGCCTGTTGGCCGAAGCTGGATCGAGCACCGATAAGATGCTGCAGGCCATCATCTGGCTGGCGGACATGGCCGATTTCGCCGAGATGAACGAAGTATGGGACGCTTGGGTTCCTGCTGGTCACGCCCCGGTGCGCGCCTGTGGTGAGGCCAAGCTGGCGGCACCGAAATACCTGGTGGAAGTGATCATCGTCGCGGCCTGCTGAGACGCTGTTCGGTCATTATCGCATTCTGGCTGGCTGGCTTGGAGCTTACGGGCAGCCAGCCGCGTGTGAAATGAGGCGATAAAGGCGCTTCGAAGCGCCTTTCCACGGGCCTTCCAAGGCCCGTCCCCCCCTCTGGGCAATTGCAGGCCCGGTCTTAGTAATCGCGTTCGAAGAACACACCGATGCTGCTATCGCCATCGGTGCTAAACCCGCCGCGCGCGGTGATATTGGGGGTGAGGTCGAGGTTGAGGGAGATCTCCGCCTCACCATCCGCGCCGATTTCAGCGTCGGTATAGATATTGTCCGAAATATAGCGTCCCACGCGCAGGCTGGCATTGCCCTCTGAATCGGTTGAAAGGTCCAGATCGTCGATGCCAAGCTGGTCACGCAGGCCACCGATGAGCCCCTGACCACCGGCAACTCCGGAAACCGCGTCGACCAGTTGCAGCGCTTGTACCGGTGACAGGCTGGTGGCGCTGCGGCCAAAGAATAGCCGGGCGAGGATTTCATCCTGCGGCAGATCGGGGACCGAACTGATGATCAATTCCGGGGCCGAGGCCGGGCCTTCGATGGTAATCAGCGCCGTGACATCGCCGGTCTGAGTGCCTGCGACGACCCTGAGATAGGGGTCGAAACTGCCTTGCAGGCTGGCTGTCGCCTCAGAGATATCAAAGCGCTGGCCAAGGAAGGACAGTCGCCCGCGGATCAGCTCGAACTGGCCCGATGGCGCAACGGCTGCGCTGCTGCCACCAAGGCGGATCGTCCCGCCAAGCTCTGCATCCAGGCCGCTGCCACGCAGGAAAATGCGCGAAGGGGCCGCGATGGTCAAATCAAGCGTGACCGGAGCACCGGCTCCACCGCCGCCGGTGTCAATCAGCCCGGCACGGTCGCGGGTTGCGTACTGTGCGCCTGATGCGCCGACATGGGTGATTTCGGGAATCGGTTCGGATGACCCGAAACTGAGATCATCGAGCAGGACATTTGTTTCGCCCAAGCGGATCTCTCCGCTGATGTGAGGTCCGCCGGTCATGGCCCCCTCTACGGTAATGGCGGCAGTGTCGATCACGGTTTGAAACAGATCCTCTTCGGTGATCTGAACACGCGTCAGCGTGACGGCAATGCGTCCCGGCAGCCCGCGTGCCGTCAGGTCTAGCGATCCATCAAAGCCGAGCTGCCCGCCGGGTTGAATGCCGCTGCTGCCGCGCAGGCTCAGGCGGCTGCCGGTGATGTTGGCAGACAGGTCCAGCCCCTCCAGAACCATGGCCAGAGAGGGCAAAGATACCCGTGCGCCGCTGGTGGTCAGCGTGCCGCCAAGCGATGACAGAGCAGGCGGGCCAGTCAGCGTCAGATCGAACCGCGCCGTGCCACGAACCGAGCGTGGGGTGATGAACTGATCGGCCAAGGCAAGTGGCAGAGTGCCGGACAGGGCCAGATCCACGGCACCGCCGGGCAGGCCAATCTGTCCGCTCACTTCGGTTGCTAGTCCACCTTGGCCACGGGCGTCGCCCGACAAAGTCCAGGGCATCGTGTCATTGGCGCGGGTCAGGGTGAGGCTTGCGTCAACCGGACCCGAAATAGCAGAGGTGAGCAGCCCCGCATTGGCCAGCCGCGCGGTTGTGTTCAAAACGCTTGTTCCAGATGACAAACGCCCCTCGGCGCTGGCGGTCAGGGCCGTGCCGGTCAGGTCGAACCGGTCCAGATGCAGCCCTTCACCATTGCGACGCAAGGTCGTCTCGATCCGGGTTTCGCCCGCAATAAGCGCCGGCGGTATTGCATCGCCAGCCCGCAGATCCTGCGCCGTCAGATCAGCGGTGGCGTCAAATGCGCCCGACAGAAGATCGGCTTCCGCTAAGAGGGTCATCCGTGCGGCACCGTCGATATCCTGCCCTGCAAGCCCCGAGAACGCTGAGAGATCAGGCAGGGCGCCACGCAAATCAATCTCGGCCATCAGGGCGTTGTCGCCGGTTTGGAAGCGTATCGCACCAAGCAGGGTTGCCGTGTCGCCGGTCATGTTGATCCGGGATAGGTTCAGCGACGCGCCCTGCTGCCAGTCTGCGCGCAAAGACATCCGCGCGGCGCGGCCAAGGGCGGCTTGCAGATCGGGGTTGGTATGTCGCATCCCCTCTAACGCGGCCAGCAGATCGGCCGTGACCGCGAAGGTCCCGGTATCCGGTGGTGTGATGATGCCCGACAGGGTCAGATCCGCGCGGTCCATCCCGAAATCACCTGCTTGCAGGTCGGAAATCCTCGTCTCCCCGGTCCAGCCATTGCCGCTGGCGCGATCATAGCCAAGGGTCAGATGCATATCCGTCAGGCTTACCGGAGCGCCGGGAATGGGCAGACGCACAGGGCCGCCGCTGGCGTTAGAGATCAGCCCCGCCACTTGAAAACGAAGCGGCGTGTTGTCGGAAGCGAGGGCGGCGGTGCCTTCCAATGACAGCGATTGGCTGGTTAGCGCAAAGCTGTCCAGAACCGTGCCGCCATCCGCTGGCCGCGTCAGAACCGCGTTGAGCCCGGTTTGAGAGCCGAAGAAGCCTTGATATTCCGGCAGCACCAAATGAGTGATATCGCCGGTCAGCGCTGTGCTGATCCGATGTGTGCCGTCCGCGTCACGGGCCGAGACAAGCGTGCCGCTGACGCGCGGTTCCCCGTCAGTCACCAAAGCCAGGTCTATGGTCAGATCGTCCAGCGGACCGGCACCGGCAAGCTCCAGATTGACGGAGGGATCGTTGGGAATGCCCAGAAGCGTGACGGCAATGCCGCCGGGGGCCTCTGCCAAGGTCAAGGACAGGTCGAGATGCGAAGTTTCATTCTCGAACCCGGCCGAGAGCGCAAATCGCCCCTCCGGTCCGTCCAGCCGGTCCAGCATCAGTTCAGCGCGACCATCGCCGCCGACCAGGTTGGCCGACCCCGCAAGCGTTGCCGTAACGGGAAATCCCAAAAGCGGCGCGCCAAGCTCTATCCGGTCAATGGCCAGGTCGTTCAGGGCGATGGAAACCGGCAGTTCGGGCAACTGAAACGCGGTCGCCTCTGGCGCGGTCGGGGCGGGCTCACCCATGGGCAAGCGGTCCAGAACGATGCGGGCGGCGGCCAGCCGGTCAACCTCTAGCGCGCCGCGCAGAAGGGCAGACCGCGTCCAGGTCAGTTCGGCGTCTTCGATGGTCAGCCAGACACCGTCCGCATCAGAGATGGTCAGCAGATCCAGCGTCGCAGTGGAACTCAGCGCGCCCTGAAACCCCTCGATCCTGACCTGACGGGCCGCCCCGTCCGACAGCGCCCCTTCGATCAGTTGCACAATGCGACCGCGGTCATCCTCTTGCGCGTAAAGGGGCAGGGCGAAGAGCAGTGCCAGCGATATGATCAGCGCGCGGATCAAAACGCCTGTCCTATGCCAATATAGAAATAGAGGTCTTCGCCAGCGTCTGCCCCACCCACGGGCGTCGCCAGATCCAACCGGATCGGTCCGACTGGCGTGTCATATCGAATGCCAAGCCCCGCACCGGTCTGCCAACTGCCGCCCGTATCCCAGTAGGAGCCCGAGGCGACATAGCCCGTATCAGCGAAGACAACCGCACCGAAATTGCCAAACAGATCCTGCCGCAGTTCCAGCGATGATCCAAAAAAGCTGCGCCCGCCGGTCTGAACGCCCCCCTGTAATGCGCCGAGTGACTGGTAGCTCTGACCGCGCACCGTGTCGGCGCCGCCGGAAAAGAACAGCCAGTCAGGCGGTAGAACCGATGTGTCTCCTCCGGCCAGCGTGCCCAGTTGCAAGCGTGCCGCTAGACGGGTGCCACCCGTTTGACCAAAAGCCATATAGGCGCGCGCGTCTGCTGTGAAGCGAGCGCCGCCAGAGCCTTGGGCAAGGGCAAACGGGGTCAATGTGCTGTCCACATACCATCCGCTTCGGGCGTCAAAAGCGTTGTCGCGGTTGTCCCAAGTCAGGCCAACGGGCAACGACAGCATGGTCACATCACGGGACGAAAAGGCGTCGGTGATCTGGCTGTAGCTGAGCTCTGCGAACAGCGATCCGCTCAGATGGTCGGAAAAGTGGTGTTCCAGCCCGGCTTCCAGATCAAGGCTGTCCACGGAGAAGGTCACTTCATCGAGATGCTCCAGCGTCACACCAAAGCTGAGCCGCGTGTCAGGGGTCAGCACCGCCGGGATGGAGTAAAAGGCCGAGGCCAGCGCATCGAAGCCGCCGTTTTCACCTCCAAGTCCGCTGACCTCTCCATCCAGGCGCAGCCGTTCTGCGCCGCCAAAAAGGTTGCGGTGCAGCCAGTAGGTGCTGAGCATCACACCGTCGGTTGACGATAGCTCCGCCCCGAAGCCAAGCCTGCGCAGCGGGGCTTCGACCAGATCGGCTTCAATCGGCAGGCTGTTATCGGGGGCCAGCGTCCCTTCCGTCAGGGCGACGGAGGTGAAAGCCCCGGTATCGCGCAACCGCCCGGCGACACGGTCCAGCGTGTCAGGGTCGAACCGGTTGCCTGAGGGAAGCCCCGCGATGCGGGCGATGGCCTCTGGCCGCATCCGGTCCTGGCCTTGCGGGATCAGCGGACCGAACAGGGCAATGGGGCCAGGGGCGAGCGTTATCTGCGCGTCCAGTTCTGCCTGCGCATGTCTTGCAGTGATCCTTTGATCGGCAATGGCGGCGGTGGCGTGGCCTTCGGAACGCCAGCCGTTGATACCGGCCTCAGCCGCTTGTCGCAGCACGCGGGTGCCAGCGGTTGCACCGGGGGCGAAGCCCTCGGGCAGCGTTGTGCCGGGGGCGAGCGGGCCGATCTCGGCGCGGCCAAGACGAAAGGCTGCGCCAGGGGTGACGGTGATTTCTACATCTTGAATGGGGGCAGGGGCGCGGAATGGCGAGATATCGGCAGCCTCGCGCCTGTCCAGCCGAATTGAAATCTCTGGTCCGAAATAGCCGCGTTCGTAAAGGGCGGCGAGCAGGCGGGAATAGTCTGACCTTGCGCTGGCAATCACGTCCTGCGCGGGCAGCGCAGCGGGGTCTTCGATGGCCATGAGCCGAGAGGCAGCGGTCAGATCCTCTTGCAACGCTTCATCTGCCCCCACAACCTGCAAAGTCACATCTGCGCGGGCCGGACCGGGCAGGGTCAGGGCAAGGGCGGACAGCAGAAGAATCGGCACATGGCGCATGTGGGCAGCTTACAGAGCGCGGCAGCAAAGCTGA
This sequence comes from Nioella aestuarii, assembly GCF_050896395.1. Lineage (NCBI taxonomy): Bacteria > Pseudomonadati > Pseudomonadota > Alphaproteobacteria > Rhodobacterales > Paracoccaceae > Nioella > Nioella aestuarii. Next base: position 10,870 of record NZ_JBPBBA010000043.1, read on the forward strand.
ATGCATACAAAGCGTGAAGTCCCCTTGGCACGCAACAATTCGCCCGTCGCAATGAAAAAGGCCGCGCGTTGCGGAAAACAACGCGCGGCCCATGGCACTTAGCCTGTCAGATCAGGCCAGATCGTAGCGATCTGCGTTCATGACCTTTGTCCAGGCGGCAACGAAGTCGTTCACGAACTTTTCTTTGTTGTCGTCCTGGGCATAGACCTCTGCGTAGGCGCGCAGGATCGAGTTCGAGCCGAAGACAAGATCAACGCGGGTGGCGGTGAACTTGGTTTCGCCGGACTTCCGGTCCTGGATTTCATAGGTGCCATTGCCCGACGGAACCCATTTGAAGCCCATATCGGTCAGGTTTACGAAGAAATCCGTGCTAAGCGCGCCGACATTGTCAGTAAACACGCCATGCGCAGAGCCGCCGTGGTTGGTGCCCATGACCCGCATTCCACCGATCAGTGCCGTCATCTCATGCGCCGTGAGGCCCATCAGTTGCGACCGGTCCAGAAGCAGTTCTTCCGGCGTTACCGCATAGTCCTTCTTCACCCAGTTCCGGTAGCCATCGGCCAGCGGTTCCAGCACGTCGAAGGCTGCGGCGTCGGTCATCTCGTCGGTCGCATCGCCACGGCCCGGGGCGAAGGGAACGGACACGTCAATGCCAGCGGCCTTGGCCGCCTGTTCCACGCCGACATTGCCGGCCAGAACGATGACATCCGCAACGCTTGCGCCATGCTTGGCGGCAATCGGTTCCAGAGCGGCCAAGACACTTGCCAGACGGGCAGGTTCGTTCCCTTCCCAATCCTTCTGCGGGGCCAGACGGATCCGGGCACCGTTTGCGCCGCCGCGATAGTCAGACTGGCGGAAGGTGCGGGCGCTGTCCCATGCGGTCGAAACCATATCGGCCACGGAAAGACCTGCCGCCGCGATATCGGCCTTGACCGCATCGACGTCATAGCCGGTGTTGCCCGCGGGAACCGGATCTTGCCAGATCAGCACTTCGGTTGGCGCATCGGGGCCGACATAGCGGGTGTTGGGGCCAAGATCCCGGTGGGTCAGCTTGAACCAAGCCCGCGCGAAACAATCGTCGAAATAGGCCGGATCGGCCATGAATTTCTGACAGATCGCATTGTAGGTCGGATCGACCTTCATCGCCATGTCGGCATCGGTCATGACCAGCATGGCCTTTTTTGACGGATCGGAGGGGTCTGCCGGCAGATGCTCTTCCTTGATGTCCACAGGCTTGAACTGGTTTGCGCCGGCGGGGGATTTGGTCAGTTCCCACTCATATCCGAACAGCAGCTCCAGATAGCCCATGTCCCATTTGGTCGGGTTTGTGGTCCATGCGCCTTCAACGCCAGAGGTTACGGCATTGGTGGCCTTGCCGCCCATGTTGGGGTTGATCCAGCCAAAGCCCTGATTTTCGATCGGCGCACCTTCGGGCTCGGCACCCAAAGCACCTGCATCGCCATTGCCGTGCGCCTTGCCGACGGTGTGGCCGCCAACGGTCAGCGCTGCGGTTTCTTCATCATCCATAGCCATGCGGGCGAAGGTTTCGCGCACCTGCGCGGCGGTCTTCATCGGGTCGGGCTGGCCGTTCACGCCTTCGGGGTTCACATAGATCAGGCCCATGTGCACGGCTGCCAGCGGGTTTTCCAGCGTCGAGGGATCGTCGAGATTCTCGTACCGGTTCTCGCTCGGGGCTAGCCATTCCTTTTCGGCGCCCCAGTACACGTCCTTTTCTGGGTGCCAGATATCTTCACGGCCAAAGGCAAAGCCAAAGGTCTTCAGACCCATATCTTCATAAGCCAGCGTACCTGCCAGCAAGATCAGGTCCGCCCAGGAGATCTTGTTGCCGTACTTCTTCTTGACTGGCCACAGCAGGCGGCGGGCCTTGTCGAGGTTGCCGTTGTCGGGCCAGGAGTTCAGAGGCGCAAAGCGGATGTTGCCGCCACCGCCGCCGCCACGACCATCGGCCAGACGGTAGGACCCGGCGGAATGCCACGCCAGGCGAATCATCAGGCCGCCATAGTGGCCCCAGTCTGCTGGCCACCAGTCCTGGCTGTCGGTCAGCAGAGCCTTGACGTCGGCCTTGACCGCGTCAAAGTCCAGGTCCTTGACTTCTTTGCGGTAATTGAACTCGGCGCCCAGTGGGTTGGTCTTGGTGTCATGCTGATGCAGGATGTCGAGGTTCAGCGTGCTCGGCCACCAATCGGTGACGCCGGTTTCCACCTTGGTGTTGGCACCGTTCATTACCGGGCATTTGCCCATGTCATTTCCGTCCATTGTATCCTCCGATCGTGGAATCGTTCTTGTGTTCCGGGCTAGCGCGTCATTCTGGATATCGCCTGAAAAACAAGGGGCCGGATCGGTCTGGCCGGGCTTGCTTGTGCAGGGCGTCTTCGTCCCGACGTGCATTTTCTGGAATGGTTCTAACAAATGCAATGGATTTGTTTAAGTTGCATTTTCCAATTGTCATTATAACTTCAAATTATGGATAATTTCTCGCTTCGCCAACTCAGATATTTCGAGGCACTCGCGCAGCATGGCCATTTCGGCCGCGCGGCCGAGGCGTGTGCCATTTCTCAGCCAGCCCTCTCGGTCCAGATCAGAGAGCTGGAAGAAACGCTTGGAACCGCGCTCTTCGAACGGAGCGCACGGCAGGTTCGATTGACCGGCTTTGGTGAAGATGTGGCCAAGAAAGTGCGCGATATCCTGCGCGGGGCGGACGAACTGGCCGATTTCGCGCGCCTGTCGCAGGATCATCTGGCGGGGCGTCTGCGGATCGGGGTTATCCCCACAATCGCACCCTATCTGCTTCCCACAATCATTGGCGAACTTGGTGCGCGCTATCCCGGACTGGATTTGCGCTTGCGGGAAACGCTGACGCCTCGACTGATACTGGAATTGGCAGAGGGGCGGCTGGACACGGCCATTGTGGCGCTGCCGGTGTCAGAGCCGTCTTTTACGGAGGTTCCCCTGTTCAGCGAAGACTTTGTGCTTGTGCGCCCAAGCGCCGATGCAGACAAACCGGTGCCGAATGCGGATAGCCTGCGGGAAATGCGCCTGCTGCTGTTGGAGGAAGGGCATTGTTTTCGCGATCAGGCGCTGTCGTTTTGCAGCATGACATCAGCGCTGCCGCGCGAGTTGCTGGATGGCAGTTCCTTGTCCACCCTCGTGCAGATGGTGGGGGCGGGAATTGGCGTGACCCTGATTCCGGAAATGGCGGTGCCGGTGGAAACCCGATCCGCCCCCGTGTCGCTGGCCCGGTTTCCCGATCCGCGCCCGTCCCGGCAAATCGGGATGATCTGGCGAAACAGCAACCCGCTGGCGGATCAGCTTCGGCAGGTGGCAGAGGTGGTACGTCTTTCGGCGGAAACGCTGAGCGCGCGCAATGCGGCGCTAACCGTCGGCGCGCAGATGCGGCAAAGCAATTGACCTGATTTGGCAATGCTATAGGTGTACCGACAATTGCCCGAACGGGTCGCTTTGTGCCAAGCTGGTTCGCACAGGCTATTTGACCTGATCAGATTTGAAGATCGCGGAGAAACTGACGTGAACATGACCCGGACCCTTGCCGCCGCCCTGATGCCTTTGCTGCTGACTGCCTGTGCAGAACCGGTGCCAGAGGATGACGGCCTGCCGGGGCTTCCGGTAGAGATCACCGAAGAGATTATCGCGTTGGTTGACCCGTCGCAAAGCCTCGCCTCTGTGCGGATTTTGCCCGAGGATGGGTGCTATTGGTATCGCTATTCCGGCCCCGTCGAAACGACCTACCTGCCGTTGCGCACTGCCGAGGGGCGCCGGATCTGTAGCGAGCGGGCAGCCGAGATTGCCGCCACCGCCGAAGCGGAAAGACTGGCCGCCGAAGCCGCCGCCGCTGATGCAGAATCGGCAGGTCTGGGAACCTGATTTCAGGACGGCTTAGCTTTCAGCGGAGACCCAGTTGTCAGCAGGGTAAAGCGTGGCGGTTACGCCCACATCCACATTGTCGTAAAGCCCGATGATATGGGCCATCACCATGCGCACGCAGCCGGAACTGGCGCGGTGCCCGATGGACCATGGCTGCGGCGTTCCGTGAATGCGCAGATAGGTGTCACGCTGCCCGACATAGAGGTAAAGCGCCCGTGCGCCGAGCGGGTTTTCAGGGCCGCCGGGCATACCATCGGCAAATTCCGCATAGGAGGGATCGCGCTCGATCATGTTGGCGGTCGGGGTCCATGACGGCCAGCGAGCCTTGCGGCCGATCGTGTAGGTACCGGGTTCATAGAGATCATCGCGACCAATCGCGACGCCATAGCGCATCGCGGTGCCATCATCCTGAATGTGGTACAAATAACGCGCCACTGCATCCACATGGATGTCACCCGCTCTCAGGCCGGCATTCGCCTCGACCCGCGTGGGCAGAAACCGCGGCTCAATCCCCCAGGGGTTACTCACTGCGGGGTTGTAATTGGCGGGCGTGACCAGCGCATCCCATCCATCCCAATTGGCCGGCGTCGCCAAGGCTGGTCCGGCAATGGGTGCCGAAAACAGGGCGGCAGTCGTCATGATGAAATGGCGCCTGCTAAGCATGTCGCGTCTCCGATTCGAAATTATTTGGGCCTCAGCCCACTAATTTGGGGGTCATCAGGGTTTCAGACAAGCTTTGCAAGGGCTTCACTCCGTCACATCTGCGTGTGGCATGTCCTTGCCGATGCCGGATTTAGCCGCGCACCCGCTGATTTTGCGGATCATAGGGGCAGGGTGGGATCACCTCTGCCGGGACACGATCCCCAAGCAGGTCAAGCTCCAACACAGTGCCTGGACGGGCCAGCGAGGGGTCGACGAAGGCATAAGCCAGGTTCATGCCCACCCGGTGCCCCCAATCGCCGGAGGTCACTGTTCCCGCCACCCGGTCCCCGACCATGATGGATGAACCCGGTGTCGCGGGTCGGTCTGTGGTGTCGATGCGCAAGGTGGCCAATGTGCGCCTAGGGCCTTCTTGCGCCCGTGCTTCAAGCGCCTGTTTCCCAACGAAATCAGCCTTTTCTAGTGTCACAAACCGATCCAGACCCGTTTCAAACGGGTCAAACTCTGTCAGCAGGTCCGCTTTCCAGTGCAGGTATCCCTTTTCCATTCGCATGGATTCGATGGCGCGGGCCCCGAAGAGGCGAAGGCCATGCGCTTCACCTGCTTTGCGCAAGGCAAGATAGGCCGCGTAAAGCTGGTTGTTGGGGACGTGAATTTCATAGGCGAGTTCGCCCGAAAAGCTGACTGACATGACCGTTGCCGGGGCAATGCCTACGAAACATTCCCGCACTGAGAGCCATGGGAAAGCCTCTGCTGACCAGTCGCCACGCGACGCGGCGGACAGAACGGACCGCGCTTTCGGACCCGCGAGAACCAGAATTGTCATGTCATTGGTGAGCGACTTGATCTGCACATCTTCCTCGGGCCGCAGGTGGCGTGTCAGCCAGTCCATGTCATGGCTTTCTGCCGCAGCGGCCGATCCGTACCAGATGCGATCCGACCCGCGGGGGGAGGCCGGCAGGTTGGCGATGGTCGCCTCGGATTTGATCATCCCATGATGGTTGAGCAGATATCCCAGCCCGACCTTTCCGGGTTTGCGCGTCACCCGACCGCAAATCATTCGGTCAAGAAAATCATGGGCATCCTCACCGGTGATCTCGTAGCGGTTGAAGCCGTTGACCTCTGCAAGCCCGACGCCTTCGCAGATGGCTGTCACATCGCGCGCAACAATGTCGAACACCTCGTTGAAGCGAAAGCTGAGTGTTTCGTGGAAATCGGGCGAGGGCTTGAGAAACTCCATCCTTTCCCAGCCATTCACCACTGTGAATTCTGCGCCCTCTGCCGCCAGAACCGGCGTCAGCGGTGTGGTTTTGATAGGCCGCCCGGCGGGGCGATGCTCGTGGGGAAAGTGAAAGCGAAACTCGTTTTGATAGTCCTCGATGGCCTTCAGTGCACAAAGCTCCACATTGCCGTGGCCTGTGAAGCGTCGCGGGTCCAGTACCCAGGTGTCGTAGCAGGCTTCGCCATGGACGATCTGTTGCGCCAGCAGCCAGCCATGTCCGCCACCTTCCCCAAGCCCGGCCCTGAGGCCAATAATGCAGAACGCATTTCGCTTTCCGGGAATGGGGCCGACAAGGGGGGCGCCGTCGATGGTGTAGGTGATCGGGCCGTTCACCACGGTATGAACGCCCACCTCCATCAATGCGGGCATCCGCGCAAACGCACCTTCCAGAACATCGGTCACCCGGTCCAGGTCGTCGGGGCATAGCGCGTTGACGAAATTGGGGTCGATCCCGTCCATGCCCCAGGTCTTGCACCCCTGTTCGTAAAACCCAAGCAGCAGGCCGTTCTTTTCCTGTCGGCAGTAGTAATCGCTGATCGGGCAGCGCAGCAGCGGCATCCGGTGGCCAGCATCGCGGATCGCTGGAATCTCTTCGGTCAGGAAATACTGGTGTTCCATCGACATGACGGGGTGATGCACGCCCATCATCGCGCCGACTTCATTTACGCGGTACCCACAGGCATTCACCACCACATCGGCGTGAATCTCGCCTTTGGGTGTCTCAACGATCCAGGTATCATCCCTTAGTTGCCGCAGCCCGGTGACGGGCGTGTGCCTGTGCACCTCGGCCCCGGCATTTCGGGCGCGGCGCGCCAGCGCCTGGCACAGTTGTGCCGGGTCGATATCGCCGTCCATGGGGTCCCACAGGCCGCCGATCAGGTTCTCGGTCGAAATCAGCGGATGCCGCCGGGCGCATTCGGCTGCGTCGATCACCTCGAAATGCACTCCCATCCCCCGCGCCATCGAGGCGAAATGTCGGTAGCCGTCCATCTGCGCCTCGGTGTTCGCAAGCCGGATGCCACCGTCACCGTGATGATAATTGATTGGATAATCCGGGTCGTCGGCCAATTCCTTGTAGAGCGCAATGGAATGGCTTTTCAGTCCGACCATTGTCTGGTTCATCCCGAAATTCGTCACCTGCGCCGCAGAATGCCATGTGGTGCCGGATGTAAGCTCATCGCGTTCCAGCAGCATGACATCGGTCCAGCCCTCTTGAGTCAGGTGGTAAAGCGTGGAGCATCCGGCGATGCCGCCACCGATCACGACGGCCTTAGTGCGGGTTTTCATGGGGCTGTGTCCTCTGGCTTTCCACAGATCGTCAGATGTTCGGCGCTTTACGGCAAGTCCCGCGAGCTTCTTTCGAAAAAGTCGAATTAAGCTTGGGAAAATCTGCGTCGCAGGCTGCTTTGAGTTGCCAGGCGAGGCCCGACTGGTCTTTGCTGTCTTGTGACAGCACAGGAGAGGACGGGATGAAGCCAGCGGGCAGGCGATCAGGCGGGCGGCGTGACAGGCTTGCTGCGCGGGCCAAGGGGCCCGAAAACCCCTGTCCCCCCGGTCAGCGCGGCGGGCAATACGCGCCGCTGTCAGAACTGGAGATGCGCGCGATCTATGACACGGCCCTGCGCCTGCTGGCAGAGCTTGGTATGGGTGAGGTGCCCGACCGGCTGCGCCGCGATCTGATCACGGCGGGCGCAGTGGAGGCCGCGAATGGGCGGGTCCTGTTCCCGCAATCGTTGACCGAAGATGCCATCAATGCCGCCGCGAAGAGGTTCGTCTTGCACGGGCAGGATGATGCGCGATCCATCGAAGTGGGCGGCGAGGCCGTGCACTTCGGCACTGGCGGCGCCGCTGTGCAGACCTTGGATATGGAAACCGGCCTCTACCGTCCATCGACCTTGCAAGACCTGCGTGATTTCACCAGGCTTCAGGATGTTCTGCCCAATGTCAGCTGGTTCACGCGCTGTTGCGTGGCCACCGATCTGCCCGACGAATTCTCGCTTGATGTTAACACCGTGCACGCGCTGGTCAGCAACACCACGAAACCGGTCGCGACCTCATTTACCTTGGCCCATCACGTTGCCCCGATTGTCGAGATGCTTGATCTCGTCGCCGGGTCCGAGGGCGGGTTTTCCCGAAGGCCCTTCGTAAAGGCCCATATCAGCCCGGTTATCTCGCCCATGCGGTTCGGGGAGGATGCGGTTGATGTGGTTTATGAGTGCATCGCCCACAACATCCCGATGTCCTGCATTACCGCCGCACAATCGGGCGCGACGGCACCAGCCACTTTGGCAGGCTTTCTTGCGCAGTCGCTGGCGGAGACGTTGGCGAGCCTTGTGATGGTCCACGCGTTAAAGCCCGGTCATCCGATGGTGTTTTCCAACTGGCCGCTGGTGATCGACCTGCGCACCGGGGCGTTCGCGGGTGGGGGCGGTGAAATCGCCGTTATGAACGCGGCCTCGGCACAGCTGTCGAATTGGCTTGGGCTGCCGTCCGGCGTTGCGGCGTCCATGACCGACGCCAAGGCCATTGACGCGCAATATGGCATGGAAAAGGGTCTGACCGCGCTGGCGGCGGGGCTAGCGGGGGGCAATCTGATCTATGAAAGCTCTGGCATGACGGCGTCGTTGCTTGGGGCCAGTTTCGAGGCCTTCGTGATCGATAACGAAATGCACGCCGCTATTTACCGTATGCTGCGCGGGGTGGAGGTCAGCGAGGATACGCTCGGCTTCGACACGATCTGCGATGTGGTCCTTGGCGAGGGGCATTTTCTGGGGGCCGACCAGACCCATGCGGCGATGGAGCGGGACTATTACTATCCCAGCCTCGCCGACCGGGACGCGCCGATCACCTGGGCCGAGCAGGGTGCGCCGGATATGTGGGGGCGGGCCAAAGTCCGGGTGCGTGAGATCTTGCGCGATCATCAGCCCTCCTATCTGTCAGCAGAGCAGGACAGTGCAATCAGGGCGCTGTTTCCGGGCGTAATCAGGGGTTAGGCTGTCAGCAGGCGGAAATCATCGGCCAGCCAGGGATGGGCCGCAACCATCGGTGCGATAATGCGATCCTGCAACAGCGGGCGCAGGCTTTTATCCAGTGTTTCGAACAGGCTGACGGGCAGGTCTTCGGCGCGGAAGATCGACAGCCGCCGCACGAATCCGGCACCGGGCAGCGGTATGATGGCTATCTGGTCGTGGTAACGATCTGCGCTTGCAACGTTTAGCGCGGTGGTGATTGTCCAGGCCTTGCCTTCTGCGATCAGGCTCATGATGGCGGGCGTGCTCTCAAACTCCAACCGGGACGGCAGATCGAGCCGAAGTCGCTTGAGTTGCACCTCGATCCTGCGGCCCATGAGCTGCTTTTTGGAATAGCGCAGAAAGGGCAGGTCAACCCGGCCACCGACATAATCGCCCGCTGACTGTTTTTGGTCCCTTGGCACCACCAAAACATAAGGATCACGCAGAAGCGGTGCTTCGGTCAGGCGCATAACGCGGAATTCGGCAGCCGAGGCAATGCCAAGGTCGATCTCGTCGCTTTGCAACAGGGTCAGAATGTCGTGGCTAGGCCGAGAGAGAAACGAGAACTCGCAGGCGGGCAGGGCGCTTGACAGGCTGGCGGCAAGGGCTGGCGTGACCTCGGTATCGAGATCCTCGATCAACGCGATGCGAAGCGAGCGGATCAGCGCGGCAGGGTCATTTGACCAAACCTCGCTCATGCCCTTTCGCAACAAAAGCAGAGAGTCATCGACGCGGGCCAGCAGAACGTCGCCCTCTGGCGTCAGTTTCATCGGCCGCTTGCGATGGTCGATCAGGGCGACGCCAACGGCTTCTTCCAGGCAGGTCAGATGATGCGACACGGTGCTTATCGAGATATCGAGCCGCCGTGCAGCTGCCTGCACCGAGCCACTGCGCGCGACGGCCTGAAAGACCTCCAGCCATTTCAGGCTGAGCTTGCTACGTTCCATTAGCGGCCTCTGACTTCGAATAAATCGAAGCTAGAGAGTTGCGCCCCATTAGGCAATGCAAGAGTCCGAACGTGGGTCAGCAAAGCGCACGAGCTGCCACTTGCAGCGCTTTGCGCGTGACGTCCAGATCATCATCAGTGAGGGCCAGACAGGGATATGTCTTGCCGGGGGACTTGAAAATGCCATTGGCGCGCAGCGTGTCGTTATAGGTCTTTGCACGGGTGGCGTTTCCGGTCAGCACTGCGCGGTAGTCCCGTGGAGATGTCTCGCAGAACACCACTTCGAAAAGCGTCGGATCACCCACAATCCGGTAGGGGATGCCGGTCGGGTCCAGTGCCTCCCGGATCATGGTCTGGACAGTCGTACCAAGGTCGCGCAGCCGCTCGTATTGCCCCTCACGCCGCAGGATTTCGAGGCTTTTCAACCCAGCAATGGCCGCCACCGGGTTTCCCGAAAGCGTGCCGAGCTGCATAAGCCATTTGTCTGCACCGACGGCGCCTTTGTCGAAATGCGCCATGATCTCCGCGCGCCCCACGATGGCGGCCAGTGGAAAGCCCCCGCCGATCACCTTGCCGAGCGTGGCGATATCCGGTGTCACGCCGTAAAGTTCTTGCGCACCGCCATAAGCGAAGCGGAAACCGGTTACGACCTCATCGAAGATGAGCAAAATGCCATGCCGATCGGCCTCCTCGCGCAGAAGCTGCAGAAAGCCCGGCTCGGGCGGGATGATCCGTTGCAGGGGTTCGACAATGATCGCGGCGACCTCACCCCCGTGCTCGGCCAGCAGCGACCGGATGTAGTCGGGGTCGTTGAAGGGCGCGATCAGCATCTCGGCCGCAACGCTCGCGGGAATGCCGGCGCTGTCTGGCACGGCCTGCGGGAAATTCACCATCCGCGCGGGCGCAAGCGACATCTGCGCCTCGGCGCTCATCCCGTGATAGCCGCCCTCGAACTTTACGATCTTGTCTCGTCCCGTAAAGGCGCGGGCCAGCCGCATCGCGTACATGTCTGCCTCCCCGCCCGAAGAGACGTAGCGCAGTTGCTCGGCGCAGGGCACGGCACGGCAGATTTCCTCGGCCAGTTCGACGCCAAGGGCGTTGTTTGCAAAGAAGGTCATGCCCTTGGGAAGCTGTTCATAGACCGCCTCCAGCACCTCTGGATGGCCATGGCCAAGCAGCATGGGGCCGGAGCCGATCAGGTAGTCCACGTATTCCTGGCCGTCCTCATCCATGATACGCGCGCCGTGCCCTTCGCGGATGAAGACCGAGGGGTCGAAATTGCCGAAGCCCCCGCCGGGCAGGACGGCGCAGGCGCGGGCGGCCCAATCGGATTGGCTGAGAAGGGGCGTCATTGGGTCACTCCATGATCAGGTCAGGCGCGCCTAGAAGGGCACGGTCGGGGGTGATGCCGAGGCCGGGGCCCTCTGGCGGGGCGAGGCGGCCATCCTTGCGGGTCGGCCCATCAGGCGCAAGGCGCGGAGAGACGTAGCCAGAAAGGTCGCAGGTGTTGAGCAGGCGGCGCGGGTCGGTCGCGGCGGCGAGGTGACTGAGCGCCGCCGTGGTGATGTCGGAGCCCCATGTATCCTCGATGCACATCTTCGCGCCGAGGTGATAGCACAGGTCGCGCGCCGCCCGCGTGGCAGACAGCCCACCGAATTTCGACAGCTTTAGCGCCACTGCATCCATGCAGCCATGGGCGTGGGCCTTGAGCAGGCTCTCGGTGTCATGGGCCAGCTCATCAAGCTTCATCGGCAGGCCGGTCGCGGATTTCACCCGTGCACAATCCTCGATCGTGGCGCAGGGCTGTTCGAGCATGATGTCGAGATCCGCCACGGCCCGGCCCACGCGGGTGGCATCGAGCGAGGTCGCGCCGCAATTCCAGTCACCATAGACAAGGGGGCCATCGCCCACGGCCTCTCGCACCAGACGCAGCCGCGCCACATCGGCCTGCCAATCGCTGTCAGCCCCGAGCTTCACCTGGAACTGTGTAATGCCTGTGGCCTGTGTTTCACGCGCGATGCGGGCCATGTCATCGGGCGCGATGCAGGTGATGGAGTGGTAAAGCGGCATGTCTTTCGCTCTGCGCCCCCCCATAAGAACATAGAGCGGCAGCCCGGCGGCCTTGCCGGTCAGATCCCACAGCGCGATATCGAGGGCGGATTTGGCGTAACGGTGGCCGATGAGCCAGTCATTGGCCTTGCTCATCAGCGCCTCCGGGCCAATGGGATCGGCGCCGAGCAAGACGGGGGCAAGGTCGGTCAGGGCCGGGGCCACGCCGCGGGCGTAGGCGGGCAGGTAATGGGGGATCGGGCAGACCTCTCCCCACCCGGTGAGGCCGGTATCCGTCTCAAGCGCAATCACCACGGTTTCCACCGTGTCACAGGTCTTGCCGTCGGCCATGTAGTAGGTCTCATGGCTGGTCAGCGGCATGTGCCAGAGCGAGATGCGGGCGAGTTTCATGCGTGTTGTCCTGTACCTGGTTTCGCCGCCTTCGGCGTCGATCCGCGCGCGACCGTTCCGGTCGCGCGGGCGGGGGCGCTGCCCCCGTCGGCTGGCGCCGACTCCCCCGGGGTATTTGGACAAAGAAGAAGGAGCATGTCAGACCTCGTAGATGGCGACGGGGGGACCGAGCGCGTCTTCGTCGGGATGGACGCCGAGGCCGGGGGTCTCGGGCAAATGCAGGTGGCCGTCGATATTGCGCGGCCCACGACCGCCAGCGATATCCACGGTGATCATGTCCTGGCAGGCCCAGACCGCCTTGCAGTTCGCGTCGGGGATGGTGGCGGCCAGATGCAGCGCCTCGGTATCGGCCAGGACTGAGCCGCCGGTGGCCATGACGAACATGTCGATGCCATGGGCCAGAGCGATGTCGCGCATACGGGCGGCTTTTGTCAGGCCGCCCACGCGATTGAGCTTGATGCCGAAGACCTCGGCGAGGCCATCGCGGGCGATGCGGGTTGCGTCTTGCAGGGTGACGAGTGCTTCGTCGACGCTGACAGGGGCGGCGTGTTTCGCGCGGATCGCGGCAATGTCGTCGAGCGTTTCGCCGGGCTGTTCGAACATCACGCAGAGATCCTGAGTGGCCTGCATGACTGACAGCGCCTGCTGGCGGGTCCAGCCACGGTTGACATCGTAAAGGATGATCTCGCCGGGGGATCGGTGTGCTTCCACATCACGAATACGGGCAATGTCGCGGGCCACATCGCCGCCGATCTTGACGGAATGGGCGATATAGCCGCGCTGGCGGTAGCGGTCCATCACGGCGCGGGTTTCGTCCACGGTTTTTGCTCCGACGGAGGAGGCAATGGGTCGGGGCGTGCGGCTTCCGCCGCCCATAAGATCGGCAATAGGCAGGCCCGCCGCCTGACCGGCAATGTCCCAGCAGGCCATATCGATGGGGGATTTCGCGTAGAGATGGCCGGGCAGGGCGAGGTCCATGGCGCGCTCCACATCCAGTACCCGGCGCGGATCGAGGCCCAAAAGGAAGGGGGCCATCGTCTCAATTCCGGCGCGGATGCCGGGGCCATGGGCGGGTACGTAGGTATGGCCCCAGGGCGTGCCTTCGCCCCAACCGATGATCCCCTCGTCGGTTTCCAGTTTCACGAGAGTGGCGTCGAGCGTTTCGAATTTCAGCCGCCCGCCTGAGAGCCAATAGGGATGTTCGAGCGGCAGGTCGACATGGAAGACAGTGATCCTGGTGATCTTCATTTCAGCTCGACCTCGATAAAGGACATGTCTGTATCCCCTGCGTTGATCACATTGTGCTCGACCCCTTCGTTGCGGCGATAGGCAGCGCCTGCGGGCACTTTGGCTTCGGTGACGCTTCCGTCGGGATGTTCCAGGCGCATATGACAGTCCGTCAAAGCGGTGATCACATAGTCGAACCCGTGCCGGTGCCAGCCGGTCTGTTGCCAGGGTGCAAAGGTAAAGCGGGTCACGCGGGTGCGGTCGTCGTCGATCAGCTGTTCGGCCGTGCAGGTCATGTCACTCATGTGGAGGCTCCGTAGCTGGCAACGGGTGCGCCGAGGCTGTCGAAATCGGGGGTGACGCCAAGGCCCGGCGCATCGGGGGCGTAAAGCTTGCCGTCCTTCGCGACCGGCCCGCCGATGCCTGTGGATCGAGTGTTGTAATTCATCAGATCCGTGGTGTTCTGTAGAAACTCGGGCGGGGTTGAGGCGGCGAAATGAGCCACGACGGAGGAGGTGATTTCTCCGCCCCAGGTGTCTTCGCTGACCACGGGAATGCGGTTTTCGACGAGGTAATCGCGGACGCGGCTGGCCTTGGTGAGCCCCCCGAGGTTGGAGATCTTGAGACAGCAGATCTCGGCCCCGCGATCGGCCACGATGCGCTGTGCGGCGTGCATTCCTGTCACGCATTCGTCGAGCTTCATCGGCTGCTCGGCCACCCGGCGCACCTGCTGGCATTCCTCGTAAGTGCGACACGGTTGTTCGAGGATGAAATCGAGGTCTTTCGTGGCGCGGGCCACGCGAATGGCGTTATCCACCCGCCAACCCTGGTTAGCATCGGCCATCGCCTTTTCACCCGGATTCAGAAGCGGCACCGTGGCCCGGATGCGGTCGATATCATTGGCCCAATCGCCACCCACCTTGATCTGGAACTGGCGATACCCCTGTGTGCGGTAGACCTCCATCTCCGCAATGGTTTCTTCGGTGCCCTTCTGGGGCGCGACCCGATACATGGGCGCGCCGTCGTTCAGCTTGCCGCCAAGCAGCATCCAGACGGGTTGATGGCAGGCCTGGCCGAGGATGTCCCAGCACGCGGCATCGAAGGGCGCTTTCGCATAACCGTGGCCCTGCACGGCATGGTCCATGATACCCTCGATCCGGGATACCTGGCGCGGGTCCTCGCCCAGAAGGCGGGGGGCGACGAGGCGGGCCAATGCCTCGACCCCTTCGGAATGGGCGACCATATAGTTTTCGCCGCAGGGGGTGAACTCGCCGCAGCCCTGCAACCCGGCATCGGTGTCGATCACCACGACGCTGGCTATGGCTGTCTCAATGGCGTTGCCGGCCCCCCAGACATAGGCGCCGCCGACGTAAGGCAGTGGCGTCTTGTAGATGCGGATGCGCGTGATTTTCATGCGGTGCCCATGCGGGGAACGCCGGTCAGTCCTGCGCCACGCCAGAGGACGAGAGCGAGAACAGGGCTGTTGCCGGTGCTCATCTGGTGGGGCTGATTGGACCCGTGAATGCGGATATCGCCAGGGCGCAGGGTGACTGGGGGCTCGCCCTCGGCCTCGAACAGCGCTTCGCCCGCGAGGATGTAGTAGAGTTCCTCAGCTTCGTGCAGGTGCCAAGGATAATAGAGGTTCTCCCCCCAATAGGCGATATAGGCGCGGATCTCGTCCGACCGGTAGTGCCCCTCGGGGCCCACCAGTTCAAACCAGCCGTAACGGTTCAGGAAATCCTCGCCGACCTCGTCGACCGTGTAGGTCTGCTGCCAGTCGGCGTAATCGGTCAGATCGCGGATCGCGTCGCGCGCGTGAAGGGTGGCATCTATATGGCCATCTGACCACGCTTTGAGGATTTCGGCCGCCGGGATCGGGCGGCCGGGCTTTTGGCTAGGCAGGGCAAGGGGCCAGCCTGCAAAGCCCACAAGGGCCGGGTTAGAAGCCACGAGCATGGTCAGAGCGTGATAGGCACGGGCGAAGGCGAGGTCGATGGGAGTCATGGGATCACCACGATATTGCCGGTGTGTTGTTTCTCGATGAAGGCGGTCTGGGCTTCGCGAAGCTGCGCCAGCGGATAGGTGGCGGCGAGCGCCGGCTTGATCTCTCCCGCTTCGATATAGCGAATGAGATTGGGCATCACGTCGAGGTCGATGACAGTGGACCCCGTGAAGGTCAGGTCGCGCAGGTAGAGCGTGCGCAGGTCAAGGTCGACCATCGGCCCCGCGATGGCGCCCGAACAGGTGTAGCGCCCGCCGCGTTCCAACACGTCGATGAGTGACGGCCAGTAGGGGCCACCGACGATATCGGCCACGACGGTGATGGTCTCATTCCCAAGCGCCGCGCGCAGGTTCTCGGGCGCACGGGGCAGGATGCGGTCAGGCCCGAGACGCGCGACATCAGCGTGCTTGGCCTCGGACGCCATGGCGATCACGCGCGCCCCTCGGCGCTTGGCAAGCTGCACCAACGCGCCTCCGACGCCTCCGGACGCGCCGGGGACAAGCACGGTATCCGTGCTGGTCACCTGCGCACGGGTCAGCATACCCTCGGCGGTGGAATAAGAGCAGGAAAACGTGGCAAGCTCGGCATCCGAGAGGTCGGATTGAACGCGCAACGCGTTGCGGGCCGGGATCGTGCAATATTGAGCAAAGCCACCATCGCGTTCGGAACCGAAATAGCCCGTTTTGGCCTTGTTGGTCAGGTCATCGGGATCACGCAGCCAATTGTCGGTGATCACACGTTCACCGATACGTGCCGCATCAACGCCATCGCCCACGGCCACGATAGTCCCGCAGGCATCCGCACCCTGAATGCGTGGAAAGGCAAGGGGGGCGCCGCCCCAGGAAGGGTCTTCCTCGTCGATGGTTTCGAAGCCCTCACCGGTGGTGCGCTCGGTTACGGCCTTCGAGTACCAGCCCGACCGGGTGTTTACATCGGTATTGTTCATGCCGCAGGCCCCGACCCTGATCAACACCTCTCCGGCGGCAGGGGTTGGAACCGGCCAGTCTTCCCGCCACTCGTATTTGTCGAGGCCACCGTGGCCGGTAAGGATCATGGCTGACATGGTGGTCGGGATCATGGGTGCTCTCCTGTGACTATTGGGGTTTCGCCGCCTTCGGCGTCGATCCGCGCGTGATCCTTGCGGATCACGCGGTTGGGGGCGCTGCCCCCGTCGGCTGACGCCGACTCCCCCGGAGTATTTGGACCAAGAAGAAGGATCATGCGGCGCTGTCCGTTCTGGGCCGCAGGCTGTCGGGATCATAGGCCGGGGCACCCAGTACGCGGGCCGCACGGGGCTTGCCGGCAATCAGCACTTCAAGTGCGGTGCCGGGGGTGGTGGCATGGGGTTTGAGATAGGCGAAGGCGAGGATTTTTCCGACCGTATGGCCATAGGCGACGGACGCTGTGGCGCCCACGACTTTGCCATCCAGTTTGACAGCCTCGCCGCCATGGCCGTCCTCGATGCCGTCTGGTTCGATCTCCAGATAGGTGCATATCCAGGGCAGGTCTACGCGTTCCGCGCTGGCGCGCGTTGCCTCGACGCCCAAATAGGACTTGTCGAGCCGGGTGAAGCGCATGACATTGGCCTCTGGCAGAGTGACTTCATTGGTCAACTCACCCGCTCCGGGGAAGGCCTTTTCCATCCGAAGCGCATTCATGGCGAAGCTGCCGTAATTTGCAATGCCATGGGCTTCGCCAGCAGACCAAAGGGCGGTGTAGACGTCGAGGCAGGCGGCGTTTGGCATATGTAGCTCCCACCCGAGCTCACCTGCGTATGACATGCGGAAGGACCAGACTTTGTGGCCCGCGACCGAGATTTCCTGTGCACTCAGCCAGCGGAACCCGGCATTGGACAGGTCCGCATCCGTACAGGCGGCCAGCACGTCGCGCGAGCGGGGGCCATTGAGGGACAGGGCCGACCAGTCAGAGGAAAGTGCGGTGACAGTTGCGTCCTCATCGCCCTTGTTTTGCGCCAGATGATCCAGCAGGCGCTGCTCGAAGAAGGCGGCGCAGACGAGGTAATAGCGGTCAGCTGCCATCCGCACGATGGTGCATTCCAGCTCTATCCGTCCCCGCCGGTTCAGCATATGGGTCAGGATAATCCCGCCGTCCTTCTGTGGCATCCGGTTGGCGACCAGCCGGTCCAGAAGCGCATGGGCATCCGGGCCAGAGACCTCGACCTTGGTGAAGGCCGTGACATCCATAATGCCCACCCGTTCACGAACGGCGCGGCATTCTTCTGCGACCATGTCGAATACGGGCGTGCGACGGAAAGAGTAGTGGTCGCGTTGCTCAACACCACCCCGCGCAAACCATCGGGGACGTTCGAAGCCGTAGACCTCTTCATAGACCGCGCCCTTGTCCTTCAGCAGATCATAAAGCGGCGAGGGCTTGATCGGGCGGCCCATCAGACGGTTGAAATGGGGAAACGGGATCTCGTGGCGCAGCTTGTAATCCTCATGCGCCTTGATCACCTGCCAATCCTTGGTGGCATAGCTTCCGAACCGGCGCGGATCGTAGTCGCGCATGTTGATATCGGCCGCGCCATGGACCATCCAGCGGGCCAGTTCGCGGGTCAGGCCCGGCCCCCAGCCAATGCCGATCTGGGTGCCGCAGCAGCACCAGTAGTTCTTTACCCCCGGCGCGGGGCCGACCATTGGGTTGCCATCGGGCGGATGGCTGATTGCGCCATGGACCTCGCGGGTGATGCCAAGCTCCGCGAAAATGGGCATCCGCTCCATCGCGTTTTCCAGCCACGGCATGATGCGGTCGTAATCGGCCTGGAAGAGCTCGTTCTCCGCCTCCCAGGGGCAGTGATCTTCCCAGACGGAGTTGGAGTTCTCCTTTTCATAGATTCCGATCAGGCCCTTCTTCTGTTCCATCCGGATATAGCCGGACACCATCCTGTCATCGCGCACCACGGGAAGTTCGACGTCCAAATCTTTGAATTCAGGTACTTCTTCCGTGACAAGATAGTGGTGGGTCATTGAAGTCATCGGCAATTGCAGGCCCGACCATTCGCCCATCTGACGCGCATAGGTGCCGCCGGCATTGACCACATGTTCGCAGGTGATCGCGCCTTGTTCGGTTTCCACCAGCCATTCGCCCGAGGGCAGCTGCGTGATGTTATTGGCGCGGCAGCGGCGGATGATGCGAACCCCTTTCTGGCGCGCACCTGCAGCCATGGCCATCGTGACGTTGGAAGGGTCCACATGCCCGTCATCGGGGGTGTAGAGGGCACCTAATACGCCGTCGAGATTGTAGAACGGATGCTTCCGCGCGATGAACTCCGGGCCCACCAGTTCGATATTGAAGCCAAGCGCGCGCCCCACAGACAGCGTGTGGCGCAGCCAGTCCATCTCGTCTTCCGTATAGGCCAGGCGGAACGAGCCGCAGCCATGCCAGGTGACGGCTTGACCGGTCTCTTCCTCAAGCACCTTGGAGTAGAGCCCGATATTGTAATCGACCATGCGCCCAAGCCCGTAGGAGCTGGTCGAATGGGTGATCTGCCCCGCTGCGTGCCAGGTGCTGCCACTCGTCAGTTCTGCTTTTTCGAGCAGCACGGTATCCGCGCCCCAGCCTTCATGGCCGAGGTGATAGGCAAGGCCACATCCCATGACACCACCACCAACGATGACAACGCGGGCGTGGGTTGGGAATTCTTTCTGCGACATCTGGGGCAATCCTGTATGCGAGTCACTTTTCCTGTAGACAGGCTAATCGCACAAATATACCATCGTCAATCATGAATGATACAAACATACCATCAACCGCGCACACCACGTCGACCCATGCCATTCTCGACCGGCTGACCGAGGAGTGGGATGCGCTGACACCCGAAGCGCAAAAGGCCGCGCGCTATGTGCTGGAAAACCCGCAGGATGTGGGCGTCTCCACCGTGCGTGAGATTGCCGAAGCCGCCAAGGTCAAGCCCAACACGGTGGTGCGCATGGCGCGTCAGGCGGGGTTCGAGGGCTATGAGGATTTCCGCGCGCCGTTCCGAGAGGCGATCCGCCGGGGCGCAATGCCGCTCGAAAGCCGTGCGCGCTGGTTGCAGGATATCGCCAAATCG
Organism: Nioella aestuarii; assembly: GCF_050896395.1. Lineage (NCBI taxonomy): Bacteria > Pseudomonadati > Pseudomonadota > Alphaproteobacteria > Rhodobacterales > Paracoccaceae > Nioella > Nioella aestuarii. Next base: position 30,433 of record NZ_JBPBBA010000043.1, read on the forward strand.
GGCGATCTGGGTGGGCTTTATGCCGATATGGTGGGCGCTGCGATCCGCAATATCGAGGAAACCTTCGCAGGGATCAGCGCAGAAACGCTGAAGGCGGCGGCAGAGGCGATCTGGTCTTCTCGGCAGGTCTTTACGCTCGGGGTTGGGGTGAACAACTCCAACGCGCGCAATTTTACCTATCTGGCCTCGACCGGCATGGTTCAGTTCCACGCTATCCCGCGCCCCGGCTCGACACCCATTGACGACATTGCCTGGGCCGATCACCGCGACGTGCTGATCGCCATCACCTGCAACCCCTACCGGCGCGAAGTGGTCGAGACTGTGCGTGTCGCTCGCGAACAGGGGATGACCGTGATTGGCATTTCTGACAGTGCGGCCAGCCCGATCATCAGGCCCGCACAACATCGCTTCGTTGTCGCTGCCGATACCCCGCAGTTTTTTCCATCTTCCGTTTCGACCATCGCGCTTCTTGAAACGCTGCTAAGCTTCGTCATCTCAGTCGCCTCCGACGAGATCGTCGAGCGGGTCGAAACCTTCCATAGCCGTCGCCACCAGTTGGGCATTTATGCTGAGGGCACCGAATGACAGCGACCACCGGGATCGCCCGCAAGGTCTGGCGCGAGACGCTGGACTCTGACGCAGCACATCTCGCGCGTCGGGCGCTGCTGGATAGCAGCGCGGCGATGCTGGCCGGGCTGCACAGCGACCA
>NZ_JBPBBA010000044.1:0-30007 GCF_050896395.1 Nioella aestuarii
GTTGTCCAGCAGGCACTTGCTGGCCCAGTGTATGGTCAATTGTGGCGACGCAAGGGGAGCGCTAGAAGAAATCAAGGCGAGGCGCCCTCGCCAGTGCCCGACACGCCCCCTACGGCGCCTGAAGAATCTACGACCGAGATCGTGACCGAGGCCGAAACGCCTGCGGCATCGCTGGCTCCGGTGACGTCCTTCCGCCCAACCGCACGGCCCATCCGCACCGCAGCGGAGGCCCCGACGCCTGACACCCCTCCCGCGGTTGAAGAGCGTGACCCTCTGGCCGACGCCATCGCCGCTGCCGTAGCCGAAGCCGCAACCGAAACGCCGCCAGCACCCGCTGCACCGTCCGGGCCACCGCTGTCTGCCGGGCAGCGCGACGGGCTGCGGCTGGCCGTGCAGCAATGCTGGAACGTGGGCAGCCTGTCGTCAGAGGCATTGCAGACCGTTGTGACCATCTCGGTCCAGATGTCGCGTGATGGACGGCCCGAGACCGGATCCATCCGCGTGATCGAGTCGCGCGGCGGGTCCGATGCCGCCGCCCGTCAGGCCTTTGAGGCGGCGCGACGTGCAGTGATCCGCTGTGGGGCCAATGGCTATGACCTGCCAGAGGAAAGCTATGACCACTGGCGAGAGCTGGAAATCACTTTCAACCCCGAGGAGATGCGGCTCAGATGACCTGTCAGTTCCGCCCCCGTCGCGCACATAGCGCAAAAACCTGCCGACACGGCGCGGGTTCCGATCTGCTATGTGATCGCTATACTCCGTGCGATATTTTGTTGATGACCTTCCGACCCGAGGAGTTGAGCCAGAAATGACTCGTATTATCCACGCTATGCTGGCCGTGCTGCTGGCCGCCGCCGCGTTGACAGCGCTGCCAGCCGCCGCGCAAAGCCCCGGCCCGCTTCGCATTGAAATCACCGAAGGCGTGATCGAGCCCTTGCCCTTTGCCCTGCCAGAATTCATCGCAGGCAACAGTGCAGCGACCGACGCGGCCAGCGATATCACCCGTGTGATTGCTGCCGATCTGGTTGGCACCGGCTTGTTCCGGGAGGTTCCGCGCAGCGCCCATATCTCTTCAGTCACCAGCTTTGACAGCCCCGTACAATGGAGCGATTGGCAGGCCATCAACGCACAGGCGCTGATCACAGGATCGGTCACGATGGAAGGTGGTCAATTGGTGGTGCGCTTCCGCCTATTTGACGTGTTTTCGGAACAACCGCTTGGGTCGGGCCTACAATTCGTTGGCAGCCCCGACAGCTGGCGGCGCATGGCCCATACGGTGGCCGACCACGTCTATGAACGGATCACCGGCGAAAGCGGCTATTTCGACAGCCGCGTGGTGTTTATCGCGCAGGAAGGCCCAAAGAACGCGCGGCTCAAGCGCATCGCGATCATGGATTATGACGGCGCGAATGTGCAGTTCCTGACCGACAGCCGGTCCCTGGTTCTTGCGCCCCGCTTTTCGCCCACGGGTGATCGCATTTTGTACACCAGCTACGAATCCGGCATTCCCCGCGTCTATATCATGGACCTCGCCAGCGTTCGGGCCCGTCCGCTGGAAGATGACGCCCTGACAATGACCTTCAGCCCCCGCTTTTCGCCCGATGGTAACAGCGTGGTTTTCTCTGCTGAACGGGGTGGCAATACCGATATCTATCTGCTGAACCTGCAAACCGGAGATCGCCGCCGTCTGACCGATGCGCCCTCAATCGAAACGGCCCCCAGTTTTTCGCCCGATGGCAGCCAGATCGTGTTTGAAAGCGATCGGTCCGGAACGCAGCAGCTCTACATCATGTCCGCAAATGGCGGTGAGGGCCGACGGATCAGCCGCAACGAGGGCCGCTATGGCACACCCGTGTGGTCGCCGCGCGGCGATCTGATTGCCTTTACCAATCAGCAGGACGGCCGCTTCCATATCGGCGTGATGCGCACCGACGGCTCAGAGGAACGGCTGCTCACGTCGTCGTTTCTTGACGAAGGCCCCACCTGGGCGCCCAATGGTCGCGTGATCATGTTCACGCGTGAAACCGCCGGGGCCGATGGTGCGCCCGCGATCTATTCGGTCGATATCTCGGGTCGGAACCTGCAACGGGTCTCGACGCCCGGCATGGCTTCCGATCCGGCATGGTCGCCGCAATTGCCGTAAGACATCAGGCGGGCAGGGGCATGTTCACAACGCCCCGCCCGTGATACCCTTGCGCAAACAAAAGCGCATTCATGAGGACGACGCAGGATGAAACTCTTTCTGAAACTGACCCTTCTGGTCGCGGTGCTTGGCCTGACGGCCTGTGGCGATAATCGCTATTTCGGTGATGCCGGCATGGGCGGTGGCGCGGGTGCGGGCGCTGGTGCCGGAGCGGCAGGCGATCCCAACTCTGTAGCCTATTTCAACGAAATCGTGGGTGACCGGGTGCTCTTCGAGGTGGACCAGTCCACCCTGACCGCCGAAGGTCGCGCGACGCTGGACGATCAGGCCGACTGGCTCCTGCGCAATATGGAATACAACGCGCTGATCGAAGGTCACGCGGATGAACAGGGTACGCGGGACTACAACCTTGCGCTTGGGGCCCGGCGGGCCGCTGCCGCGCGTGACTATCTGTTGACACGCGGCATCACCGCCGCGCGCCTGCGCACCATTAGCTATGGCAAGGAACGCCCGCTGGCGATCTGTTCCGAGGAAAGCTGTTACCGTCAGAACCGTCGCGCCGTGACTGTTCTTGAAATCGGATCGGGGGCCTGATCCATGCGGCGCGCGCTGATCCTCGCCCTTGTTCTGGCCCTGCCAGCCCCGGCCGCGCTGGCGCAAAGCCGGTCTGAAACACTGGCCGACATCCGTCAGGAACTGTCGGTTCTGTGGGTGGAGATTCAGCGCCTTCGTACAGAGCTTTCTACCACCGGCGGGCCAACCGGTACCGCCGGGGGCAGCACGCTGGAACGGGTCGACGCGATCGAGCGGGAATTGCGCCGCCTAACCAGTTCGACCGAGGATTTGCAGATCCGGGTGGACAGCATCGTGACCGATGGAACCAACCGGATCGGCGATCTGGAGTTCCGTCTGTGCGAACTGGAGGATGACTGCGACATCGGCTCGCTCGGGGATACACCTACGCTTGGCGGTGGCTCCGCACCCGTTGCCGCCCCTGCTCAGCCGGTTTCAACCGGGTCCAATGGCCCGCGCCTGGCAGAGGCGGAACAAAGCGATTTCGACCGGGCTATGGCGGCATATGAATCAGGCGATTACGCCGGGGCTGCGCAGGGCTTTCAGTCTTATACCGATACCTATCCCGGTGGCGCGCTAAGCGCCGAGGCACATTTTTGGCGGGGTGAGGCCGAGGCCAATCAAGGCGCTTGGAACCGCGCCGCGCGCGCCTATTTGGCCAGCTTCAGCGGTGCACCCGATGCGCCCCGTGCTGCCGAAAGCTTGTATCGTTTGGGCACGAGCCTGAATGAGCTTGGGCAGCGGGACGAAGCTTGCCTGACCCTGGGCGAGGTCGAGGTTCGCTATCCTTCCTCCCCCATCGTGCTCGAGTCCCGTGCCGCCATGACGCGGTTCGGCTGCAATTGAGCCTCGACGCCCGCTTTGCCGCCTCGATGGAGCGGCTGCTTGCGGGGCATCGACCTGACCGGTTGGCGGTTGCGGTCTCTGGCGGCGGGGATTCCTTGGCGCTGCTTGGGCTTGCCTGTGATTGGGCCGAGGAAAACAGCTGCCGAATCCAAGCTCTGACAGTCGATCATGGGCTGCGCCCCGAGGCGGGAGACGAGGCCCTGCTGGTCGCACGCGAGGCGATGCGTATGGGTGCGCAGCATGACACGCTTTACTGGACGGGTTGGGACGGCAAGGGCAATCTATCAGCCGCTGCCAGAGATGCCCGTTACGCGCTGATGCGTGATTTCTGTGCGCGCGAAGGCATCGGCGCGATCCTTCTTGGGCATACACAGGATGATCAGGCGGAAACCGTGCTGATGCGGCTGGCGCGCGGATCGGGGGTGGATGGGCTGTCTGCCATGTCCGAGGGACGCTTTGGCCGCGACGATATCTTACGCCCTGTGCTTGACGAAACCCGGGCTGATCTGCGGATCTGGCTGACCCGGCAGGGAATGCGCTGGTTCGAAGACCCCACGAATGACGATCCCAGATATGACCGGGTGCGCGCCCGCCGCTTGCTGACACAACTGGCGCCTTTCGGGCTCAACTCGGCCAGATTGGCGGAAACGGCGGCATCGCTGGCGCGGGCGCGGGTGGCCCTTTTGGCGCGTGCTGTGGATGTCGCTGACAAAATTGTGCGTGACCGACAGGGGGTCCTAGTCTTTGACCAGAAGGGGTTGGAGCAAACAGAAGAGGAAACCCGGCTGCGGTTGATAGCACATGGGTTGGCCTGCCTGTCCGGCGCCCCCTACAAGCCGCGCTTGGCGTCGCTGTCGGCAACACTGGACCGGGCACTGGCCGGGCAGGGGGGAACATTGCAGGGATGCCGCCTGATCCCACGCGGTGAAAACCTGATGATGGTGCGTGAATTCAAGGCGGTAGAGACCATTGAATGCGCCGCCGACGGGGTAGAGGTTTGGGATGGTCGCTGGTGCATTTTTGCGCCCGATCACCCCGCCGCAAAGGTCCGGGCATTGGGCGAAGAGGGGCTGTCACAATGGGACCGGCCAGCGGCGCTTTCTCATGCCGTGATGTTGTCCTGGCCGGGGGTTTGGCAGGGCAATCGCCTTCTCGCGGTTCCCGGTTTCTGGAACGATGACGCGATCCACAGCGAATATGCCGCATCAGCGGGTTTTCACGCGACGATAAAATCGCATTGAAGTCAGAGGCTGCATGCCTATTTTAGGCAAAGTGTCCGGCGCGGGCTTTCCCCGGGCGCCGAAGTTAGGAGAAATCTCTTGGGCAATGCGAGAAATATCGCCTTCTGGGTCATTCTGTTTCTGTTGATCCTAGCGCTGTTCAATCTGTTCAGCGGCAATCAGTCCACGATGAGCGCGCGCAGCGTCGCCTATTCCGACTTCATCGCGCAGGTCGAGGGTGGGGCGGTTAGCAACGTGGTGCTGGATGGCGAAACAATCCAGTTCACGACCGGACAGGGTACTTTCGAAACGACCCGGCCGTCCGAGGTGGACGTGACACCGGTGCTTCTCGAAAACGACGTGCGCATCCAGGCGCGGCCACAGGAACAGTCCGGCTTCATGGCGGGCCTTATGATGTGGCTGCCGGTGCTTGTGCTGATCGGCGTGTGGATCTTCTTCATGAACCGTATGCAGGGCGGCGGACGCGGCGGGGCCATGGGCTTTGGCAAGTCCAAGGCCAAGCTGTTGACGGAAAAGCATGGTCGCGTGACCTTTGACGATGTGGCCGGCATCGATGAGGCAAAGGAAGAGCTGGAGGAGATCGTCGAGTTCCTGCGTAACCCGCAGAAGTACAGCCGTCTTGGCGGTAAGATCCCCAAAGGCGCTTTGCTGGTTGGCCCTCCAGGCACCGGTAAGACGCTGCTGGCCCGCGCCATCGCGGGTGAGGCGGGCGTTCCCTTCTTCACCATCTCGGGCTCTGACTTTGTGGAAATGTTCGTGGGTGTGGGCGCAAGCCGCGTTCGGGATATGTTCGAACAGGCCAAGAAGAATGCGCCCTGTATCGTCTTCATCGACGAGATCGACGCCGTGGGCCGGTCCCGTGGTGTGGGCTATGGCGGCGGCAATGATGAACGCGAACAGACGCTGAACCAGCTGCTGGTGGAAATGGACGGGTTCGAGGCCAACGAGGGCATCATCATCGTCGCGGCCACCAACCGCCCTGACGTTCTGGACCCCGCACTTTTGCGTCCGGGCCGTTTCGACCGTCAGGTGCAGGTGCCGAACCCCGATATCAAGGGCCGCGAGAAGATCCTCGGCGTGCACGCCCGCAAGGTGCCGCTTGGCCCTGACGTGGACCTGCGCATCATCGCGCGTGGCACACCGGGTTTTTCGGGCGCTGATCTGGCGAACCTTGTGAACGAGTCGGCCTTGATGGCTGCCCGCGTGGGTCGCCGTTTCGTGACGATGGAAGATTTTGAAAACGCCAAGGACAAGGTGATGATGGGGGCTGAACGCCGGTCCATGGTCATGACCGAGGACGAGAAGAAGCTGACCGCCTATCACGAAGCCGGTCACGCCATCGTCGGTCTCAACGTCCCGCAGCACGATCCGATCCACAAGGCGACGATCATCCCGCGTGGCCGGGCGCTTGGCCTTGTTCTGTCGCTGCCTGAGCGTGATCAACTGTCGGTCAGCTACACCAAATATACCTCAAAGATTGCGATGGCCATGGGCGGTCGCGTCGCTGAGGAGCTGATCTTTGGGCCGGAAAACGTAACCTCTGGTGCAGCTTCCGACATCCAGCAAGTGACCCGTATCGCCCGTGCGATGGTCACCCAGTTCGGATTTGCCGAGGAACTGGGTTATGTCGATTACGCCAACGAACAACAGTCGCATCTGGGCTCTTATGGCGGTGGAACCAGCCACTCTGCGGCAACACAGAAGATCATCGACGACAAGGTCAAGGAACTGGTGGATGAGGGGTATCAGACCGCCAAGCGCATCCTGACCGAAAAGCATGATGATCTGGAACGTCTGGCGCAGGGTCTTCTGGAATACGAGACGCTAACCGGAAACGAGATCACCAAAGTGATCGCGGGCGAGCCCCTAAATCGCGGCGAAGATGATGATGACACCGATACCGGTGGAACAGCTTCGATCACGGCGATCCCCAAGACCAAGCCGAAGATCAAATCGCCCGATAATGGGCTTGAGCCGGAACCGTCTTCCTGATCTGCACAAAAAGAACCCCCGGTCACATCGACCGGGGGTTCTTTTTTCAGCTGGTCCAATCGAGCCGGCGGATCAGTCACAGGGGTCGTATTGCCGCTTTTGTCATACCGTATTCCGTCGCGACCGGGCACTACCAGACCCGGCCCGGGATCACGCGCCCCTGTTAAAACGTCAAAGGCGTCGTTGCGTGGCCAGGTAGGCTATTCTGAAGATGGCGTAGATGGCGTGCCCGAAGGCATAAATCACGAGGATCCCGAAAAAGAGATCTGTGCCGTCGATGAAAGCAGAAGGGTTGCCGCGCCCCAGGGAGTTGCCGAGAAATTCCAGAAGCCATCCCCATGGAACGTCGTCGGCGCAGCTGATCCTGCCGGGCACAAAGCTCCAATGCATGTTGACGGCTTGTGACCCGCAGCCGGGGAAATGCGGGTTCGGGACATCGCCCATGGGCATTCGGTTGCGGACCCATTGGCCACTGATGGACATCAGGGCAATCGCCAGGAAAACGGTATCGATCAGATAGAAGATCGGTCGCCGCCGTCCATTGGGCTGGCGGCCTGGCGGTGTGCCGGGCGTCTCGCGCATATGCGGCATCGGGCAATCTGGTCTGAGAGACTTGCGGTCGATAGGGGCGAGATCAGATTGGCGCGGTAACAGTCAGGGCCAGGCTGATGCCAAAAGCGAAACCGGCGTGGATCAGAACGATGGGTGCGGACATTTTGTTTCTCCTGACCAATGTGGCGCGTTGTGTATCCATGAGTCGTGTGGAGTCTCGTGCCGGTTCAAAAGTTTTTTCGCGTCGCGCATCGGAAACAGGAATTGGCGGATGAAAGCCTGAAAACGTCGGAAACGCCCCTGTCTGGTCGGGGCTTTCTCGTTATGGGTGAGTCCAGAACTCCGCCCCTGCCAACAGGACCGACTCAAAATGGCCTTCAAGACCGATATCCAAATCGCCCGCGAAGCAAAGAAACGTCCGATCCAAGAAATCGGCGACAAGCTTGGCATCCCGTCTGATCACCTGCTGCCATACGGCCATGACAAGGCCAAGGTCAGCCAGGATTTCATCAACTCCGTCCAGGACCGCAAGGACGGCAAGCTGATCCTCGTAACCGCCATCAACCCGACGCCTGCGGGCGAAGGCAAGACCACGACCACTGTCGGTCTGGGTGACGGTCTGTGCGCCATCGGTAAGAACGCTGCGATCTGTATTCGCGAAGCGTCGCTTGGGCCGAACTTTGGGATGAAGGGCGGGGCCGCTGGTGGCGGCTATGCGCAGGTCGTTCCGATGGAGGAAATGAACCTCCACTTCACCGGCGATTTCCACGCGATCACTTCTGCCCACAACCTGCTGTCGGCGATGATCGATAACCATATCTACTGGGGCAACGAGCTGGAGATCGACGAGCGTCGCGTGACCTGGCGCCGGGTGCTCGACATGAACGACCGCGCGCTGCGCGACACCGTGACCTCGCTTGGCGGTGTGTCGAACGGTTTCCCCCGTCAGACCGGGTTTGACATCACTGTGGCTTCCGAGGTTATGGCGATCCTTTGCCTTGCCAAGAACCTCGATGACCTTCAGCGCCGCCTCGGCGACATGATCGTTGCCTATCGCCGTGACCGCAGCCCGATCTATTGCCGCGATATCAAGGCCGACGGCGCGATGACCGTGCTGCTGCGCGATGCGATGCAGCCGAACCTTGTGCAGACGCTGGAAAACAACCCTGCCTTCGTGCATGGCGGTCCGTTCGCCAACATCGCCCATGGCTGCAACTCTGTCACCGCCACCACCACCGCGCTGAAACTGGCCGACTACGTGGTGACTGAGGCGGGCTTCGGCGCCGACTTGGGGGCCGAAAAGTTCATGAACATCAAGTGCCGCAAAGCCGGTCTTGCGCCGTCCTGTGTGGTGGTCGTTGCCACCGTGCGCGCGATGAAGATGAACGGCGGCGTTGCCAAGGCCGACCTGGGTGCGGAAAACGTGGACGCGGTCAAGAAGGGCTGCCCGAACCTGGGCCGTCACATCGAGAACGTCAAATCCTTCGGCGTCCCTGTCGTCGTGGCCATCAACCACTTCGTGACCGACACCGATGCAGAGGTGCAGGCAGTCAAGGACTACGTGGCGTCCATGGGCTCCGAGGCGATCCTGTGCCAGCACTGGGCCAAGGGTTCGGAAGGCACCAAGGAACTGGCGACCCGCGTGGCCGAGATTGCCGATGCTGACATGGCCAATTTCGCACCGCTCTACGCGGATGATCTGAGCCTCTTCGAGAAAATCGAGACCATCGCCAAGCGCATCTACCGCGCCGATGAGGTTCTGGCCGATGCCAAGATCCGCAATCAGCTGAAGGAATGGGAAGACGCAGGATACGGCAATCTGCCGGTCTGCATGGCGAAAACCCAATACTCCTTCACCACCGACCCGAACCGCCGTGGCGCACCTACGGGGCACTCGGTTCCGGTTCGTGAAGTGCGCCTGTCCGCTGGTGCTGGTTTCGTCGTGGTGATCTGTGGTGAGATCATGACCATGCCGGGTCTGCCGCGCACCCCCGCTGCGGAAACCATTCGCATCAACGAAGAAGGCCTCGTCGAAGGACTCTTCTGAGGCAACGGACAGAGGGGCGGCTTTCGGGCCGCCCTTTGCCCATGCGTTTGCTACGAACTGGCAAGAGGATTTTCAGCAGATGCGTGCTGCCCTGATCGACGGAAAGGCCATCGCGGCAGATATGCGCGCGCAGGTCTGTCAGCAGGCCGAGGAGTTGGCAAGCGCGGGCTGGCAGCCCAAACTTGTCTCCGTCTCCGTGGGCGACACGGCGGCGGCTGAACTTTACGTGCGAAACCAGCAGCGCAGTGCAGAAAGTGCGGGCGTTGCGTTTGAGGCGCGCACCTACCCTGCGGAAACCTCGCTGGAACAGCTGACGGGTATCCTCCACGGTCTCAATGCCGACCCGCGTGTGAACGGCATCATCATCCAGCGCCCCTTGCCCGCGCATATCCCGGTGAAGGTGCTGCAAAAGGCCGTGCATCCGTTGAAGGATGTGGAGGGGATGCACCCCGCGTCCATTGGCAATATCGTCTACAACGACCTTGCCCTCGGGCCCTGTACCGCTGTCGCGGCGGTCGAGATCCTCAAGACACTGCCCTTGCCGATGGAGGGGCTCAACGTTACCGTGATCGGCCATTCCGAGATCGTGGGCAAACCGATCGCCTTCCTGCTGATGGGGCTTGGTGCGACGGTCACGGTCTGCCACCATATGACCCGTTCTGTTGCCATGCACAGCCGTGCGGCCGATGCGGTTTTCGTGGCCGTGGGCAAGCCCGGGCTGGTGACGGGCGACATGCTGAAACCGGGCGCGGCGCAGATCGACATCGGGATCAACCGGATCGAGACGCCGGAAGGGCCGAAAACCGTGGGCGACGCCGATTTCGACAGCTGCGCCGAGGTGGCGGGCTGGATCACGCCGGTTCCCGGCGGGGTTGGCCCAGTGACGGTCGCCACGCTAATGAAGAACGCCGTTCTGGCCACGCGGCTGCAAATGGATCACTACCGCGCGGCCTTTGCGAATACGGAGGTCTGAGCGATGGCCAATCGCCCCGCACCGGGATCGGTGCAGACAATAGCAGAGCTTCGCAGCTGCATAGACGAGATTGACGAGGCACTTCTTGTGCTTTTGGCTGAGCGTCAGAGCTACACGGATCGCGCGCCGGAACTGAAGGCGCGCGAGGGCATTGCGGCTGCGGCCCCGTCGCGTGTGCGCCAGGTTCTGGACCATGTCAGGGCGCGGGCAGACGCGGCGGGCATGGATGCGGATCTTGCGGAATCCATGTGGCGGATCATGATTGAGACGGTGATCGCCCGCGAAGAGCGGGTCATCGGCAAGGAAGGGAAAGACGGATGAGTGCAACCATCATTGACGGAAAGGCCTTCGCGGCCAGGGTCCGCGCGCAGGTCGCCGAGCATGTAGCCCGGCTGAAGGAAGAACAGGGCATCACCCCCGGCCTTGCCGTGGTGTTGGTGGGCGAGGACCCGGCCAGCCAAGTCTATGTCCGCTCCAAGGGCAAGCAGACCGTCGAGGTTGGCATGAACAGCTACGAGCACAAGCTGGAGGCGGATACCTCGGAAGAGGACCTGCTGGCGCTGATCGCCCGGCTGAACAATGACCCGTCGGTGCATGGCATCCTCGTTCAGCTACCGCTGCCGGAGCATCTGAATTCTGACCTCGTGATCAACTCCATCGACCCTGCGAAGGATGTGGACGGGTTCCATATCTCGAACGTGGGTCTTCTGGGAACGGGCCAGAAAAGCATGGTGCCCTGCACGCCTCTGGGCTGTCTGATGATGCTGCGCGATCACCATGGGTCGCTTTCCGGCATGGATGCGGTTGTGGTGGGGCGCTCGAACATCGTGGGCAAGCCGATGGCGCAGTTGCTGCTTGGCGATAGCTGCACGGTGACAATTGCGCATAGCCGGACCAAGGATCTGGCGGCTGTGTGTCAGGGCGCGGATATTCTGGTGGCCGCCGTGGGCCGGCCCGAGATGATCCCCGGCGATTGGGTGAAGCCCGGCGCAACGGTCATCGACGTGGGCATAAACCGCATTCAACATCCTGAAAATCCAGAGAAAACGAAGCTGGTAGGTGATGTGGACTATGCCAGCTGTGCCGAAGTGGCGGGCGCGATCACGCCGGTGCCGGGCGGCGTGGGGCCGATGACCATCGCCTGCCTGCTGGCCAATACGCTGACCGCCTGCTGTCGCGCGAACGGGCTGGCGGAGCCGGAAGGCCTGACCGCCTGAGAGGCCAAAAACGAGGGGGTGACATGTGTTCACCCCCTATACACCCGCCGTGCACCCTGCGTACAGACACCGGCCCGGTTTCGCCGCCTGATGCGTCGAGCCGGGGGCGTGGTGGGCGCTGTTCATCGGATGCCTCTTGCGGGGGGCATTGGGCAAATAGGAGGGGTAGGGCGACAGTGATGTCAGCCTGTCTTTGGCGAGTGATGTTCATCGTGTAGGGTCTGACGGAGATGCGTCAGAGATAGGAGCCCTCTTATGGCAAAGCCCCGCAGCTATTCCGGCAAGGATATCGAGATCAGCTTCGACATGACGCGCTGCATTCATGCGCGGAATTGTTTTCTCAGTTTACCGCAGGTGTTCGATCCTGCCCGGCGGCCTTGGGTGCTGCCCGATGCTGCCCCCGCCGAAGAAATTGCGGCGATGATCCTCACCTGTCCCTCTGGCGCCCTGACATTCCGACGACTGGATGGTGGTGAGGACGAGAAAGCCAAGCCAATCAACCGGGTCCGGGTGCAGGAAAACGGGCCGGTGGAGCTGTCGGGCGATTTGCGCATGGTAGGGGAGCGGTTCACCCGAATGACCCTTTGCCGTTGCGGGCAGTCCGCCAACAAGCCCTTTTGCGACTATGCCCATGTGAAGGCCGGGTTTGCCGCGACGGGAGAGCCAGCGCCGTCGGACAAGGAGGCCGAGACGCGAATGGGCGAGGCTCTGGAGGTGAAGCCGGTGCCCAATGGGCCGGTCGGACTGGTTGGACCGGTGGAGGTGACATCCGGCACCGGCGCGCGGATCGCGCGGGCGGAAAAGGTCTTTCTTTGCCGCTGCGGGCAGTCTGCCAACAAACCCTTTTGCGATGGCAGTCACAAGGCGGCGGGGTTCACGACGGAAGAAAGCTGAGCCACCGGGCCGCGTTCCTAGAGCGTATCAAGCTGGAGATAGAAGGCTTCCATCCCCTCGGTCATGCCGGTGGCGATGGCTTCATCCCGTGCGTCACGGCTTTCGTATGTCATGGTCATTGTCATCAAGGTGCCCGCCGCATGCGCGGCGAATTCTGTGACGATGTGACTGTCGCTGGTTGTCATGTCTGGCAGGTGCATGCGTTCCACATGCTCGATCCGATGGGGCGGGTCGAGGGCGAGAAATTCGCCTGTGACTTCGAAATCCGGCATCTCGGCGGCCTCGCCTTCCCAGACCACCGGGAAGCTGCCGCCGGGTCGGGCGTCGTAGGTGCAATCCGCGACCACATATCCCATCGCGCCAGACATCCACTGGCGGACGAGGGTGGCCTCGGTATGGGCGCGATAGACGCGGTCGGGCGGAGCGGAAACGGCGCGTGTCAGGACAAGCTGTTTGTCGCCCACAAGCTTGGTTTCAAGGGTCATTCTGGGGGTCCTCTTGAGCCAGAAGGGTGTCGAGGCGGGCGTAGTTCGCCTCCATGATTGCCCGGAATCCATCCAGCCAGGCGTCGAGTTCGGAGAGTCGATGGGGTTTGAGCCGGAACATGCGCTTCGTCCCGGCGCGACGATCGTCGATAAGCCCCGCCTCGCGCAACGTTCGTAAGTGGCGTGACACTGCCGGTTGTGACAGGTCGAAGGGGCTGGCGAGGTCGCCGGCGCTGGCCTCTCCCTTTCGCAACCGGTCGAGGATCGCGCGGCGGGTCGGGTCGGCGAGGGCCACAAAGAGACTGTCCATCGAGCTATTCATAACGTGAAACATATATAACGATTCGGTTATATTTTCCAGTGAGATTTTAGACCGGCACCATCGTGCCCTGCAGAACCGCCACCAGCTTGCGGCGTCCATCGGCATATTCGGTTTCGACATTGGCCCGCGTGATGACGAGACGACGGCCGGGTTTGATGACCTCACCGGTTGCGACCAGTCTTGTGCCATCAGCCGGTGCGATGAGATTGATCTTCATCTCGGCGGTCAGAACGTCGGAGCCTTCGGCCATGGTGGTCAGCGCCGAATAGCCAGCCGCGCTGTCACCTAGGGCAAATGTCAGGCCCGCATGGGCGAACCCGTGCTGCTGACTGGTCTGCGGCACAATGGGGGCTGAGATGACCACGCGCCCTGGGTCTATGCTGTCGATCCGGGCGGACAGGGTGGCCATAAGTCCTTGTTTGTCGAAGCTGTTCCTGATGTGCGTTTCCATGGCCGGTCCTCCTTGCCGGGTGATCCTGCCTATCGCTGTGCCGGGCGACAAGCCGGTCTGGAAAGAACGCAGCGTCGATTAGCGGGGCATGGGCACCGCAAGGGGTGGGTCGGTCAGCAGGATCGCCTGCGCGCCCGGACCCATCAGGGTACAGAGCGGCGGGCGGTCACAATGAAGCCCGCCCGTATAGGTGCCATAGGCGGGAAGGATCAGGCGCGATTCATCGATCAGGAAACAGGCTCGGGTCAGGCTGCGGGATTTCAGGGGGATGCGCGCCTTGGGGTGGTAGTGGCCAGAGATTTCGCCCCTAGCGTTAGGCGTTGCGATGTGGCGGAAGGTAAGGGGCGCGTCGTGGTGGCTGTGCAGGTGGGTTCCGCCAAGATCAACGGGCCCGGCATCGTGGTTGCCCTCGATCCAGATCCAGTGGCGGCCCGCCATGAGCGTGACAAGCATCGCGCGGGCCTGATCCTCCAACGCGCGCATGGCGTCGAGATCGTCAAAGCTGTCGCCAAGGCACAGGACCGTTTCGGGGGCCGTGGCGCGGATGTCGGCGTCAAGCCGGGTGAGTGTTTCGCGCGCCTCATAGGGGGGCAGGATCGGGCCGCCGCGCCTGGCCATGCGTTCGGATTTTCCCAGGTGCAGGTCAGACACGCAGAGCAGCCGACGCTCGGGCCAGTGTAGCGCGCCGGAGGGCAGGGCAGTGAGGGCTTCACCTGCGAAGGGGAAAGGATATCCGTTCATGATCTGTTCCATCGCATGGCTTGTGGCCGCGCGCAAGAGATCGGGACAGGGATCCGGAGTGGACGGGCCACATATCCTTCACACCAGCCCTGCGGCTTCCATCAGTGTCTTGCGTTCGCGTTCAATCATCACGTCCTCCGCGCTGCCTTTGACGGGGACTTTGCCGACCTCCAGAAACAGGGGCGCGGCCAGCGGGGTGACGCGGGACAGGGCCTGGTGGTCGATACGGGGACCGATGCGGTCGAGCATCTCTTCGACCCGGCCGAAATCGATCAGACCGCGCATTGCCTCGGCTCGGGTGATGTCGAGCATCAGGTGGTCGGGATCGTATTTGCGCAAAGTGTCATAGAGGATGTCAGTGGAAAATGTCGCCTGCCGCCCGGACTTGCGCTTGCCGCCGGGGCTGTTGCGGTCGATCAGGCCCGCCACAATGGCGGAGGTTTTGAAAGTGCGCTTCATCACGGCGTTTTCCGACAGCCAGCCCTCCAGCGCCTGGTGCAGCCCGTCGCGGGTAAAGAGCGGGGCGGGGTCGCTGACGGGATCGAGGCCCCAGATCAGAGTGGCATAGTCGGTGGCGACGAAGCCCATGGGGTTGAGGCCCCGTTCCTCCATACGTTGCGTGACCAGAAGTCCGAGCGTCTGCTGTGCGTTCTTGCCCGCGAAGCCATACAGGCAGAGGTGATGCAGCCCGTCATGCGGGAAGGTTTCGACCAGCAGCCGGTCCCGCTCTGGCAGCTTGGACACCTCTCGTTGCAGGGTCAGCCATTCGGCAGTGTGTGGGGGGAGGTTGGGCCAGTCGTCCTGCCGGAACATCGCCAGGATGCGGTCGGAAAGCTGGGTGGATGTGGCGAATTTGGTGCCGGAGAAGACGGCGATCTTCGGTTTGCGGCCCTTGTCGCGGCTGACCTCGACGACCATTTCGCGCAAGCCTTCGTAGCGGACGATATGGCCACCGATCAGGAATGTGTCGCCTTGGGTGAGTGTGGCGGCGAAGGCCTCCTCAACCTCGCCCAAGGGTCTGCCGCCACGCCGGTTTTTCAGCTGTACCTTCAGTTTATCGCTGTCGGTGATCGTGCCGATATTCATGCGGATGCGGGCCGCCCCGCGTGGGTCGCGCAATTGCCACATGCCATCGGGGCGCTGGACCAGCCGTTGCCATTGATCGTAAGCGCGAAGGGCGTAGCCACCTGTCGCCGTGAAATCGAGACAGCGGTCAAAAGTGGTGCGCGGCAACGCGGCATAGGCGCCGACGGTCTTCACCTCTGCAAAGAGGCTATCAGCATCGAACGGCCCGGCAGCGGCGCGAATGAGGATATGCTGGCAAAGCACGTCCAAGGGCCCTGGCCCGCGCGGCTCGCCGTCCAGCGCATGAGCCTTTACGGCCTCGAGCGCGGCGACACATTCGACCACTTCGAAACGGTTTGCGGGCACCAGAAGCGCACGGGAGGGGGCGTTGTAGCGGTGATTGGCGCGACCGATCCGTTGCACAAGCCGCTTGACGTTCTTCGGTGCGCCCACCTGAATGACAAGGTCCACATCGCCCCAGTCGATACCCAGATCGAGCGTGCCTGTGCAGACGATGGCGCGTAGCGCGCCCGCCACCATTGCGGCCTCGACCCGTTCCCGCTGCTCGCGGGCAAGTGCGCCATGATGGATGCCTATTGGCAGTCCTTCCTCGTTCGCAAGCCACAGATTATGAAAGAAAATCTCTGCCTGAGCGCGGGTGTTGTGAAAGATGAGCGTGGTCTTGTGACGCTTGATCTGATCCAGCACAGCCGGGATCGCATAGGCCCCGCCGCCGCCCGACCATGGCGGGCGCTCTTCGGTTTCCAGCATGGCGATATCGGGATCGGGGCCGGGATCGGCATACAGGATCGGGCAGGGGTCCGGCGCACGGGCCAGAAGCCTGGACAGCGCGGGCGGGTCTTCGACCGTGGCCGAAAGGCCCACCCGGCGCAGGCCAGGGGCGAGCGTTTCCAGCCGCGAGAGGGCAAGGAACAGCTGATCTCCGCGCTTGCTTTCCGCCAGTGCGTGGATTTCATCAATGATGACGCGCTTGAGCCCCCGGAAGATATGCCCGGCATCCTCGTAGGAGGTTAGCAGGGCGAGGCTTTCTGGCGTCGTCAGCAGGATGTGCGGCGGGTCGGCGCGCTGGCGCTTGCGCTTGCTGTGCGAAGTGTCGCCAGTGCGGTCTTCGATACGGATGGGCAGACCCATCTCCTCGACCGGACGGCTCAGATTGCGTTTGATATCGGCGGCAAGCGCCTTGAGCGGTGAGACATAGAGCGTGTGCAGCCCATCATGCGCACCACCCACAAGCTCTGCCAGCGTGGGCAAGAACCCCGCCATTGTCTTGCCCCCACCGGTGGGGGCGATCAGCATCAGGGCGGGTTCATTTGCCCGGTCGAACATCTCGCGTTGATGGGAATGGATCTGCCAGCCCTGCCGGGAAAACCAGGTCTCTATGATGGGAGGCAGGGCGGTCATGATGCGAGTTTAAAGCGTTGGCGCCGCTTTGCCAGATGTCCTGTCGCGTAACGAGAAATTCCGACGGAAATTCCGCGCTGCAGCGTGACAGGCGCAGGTATCATTTTTCGGAGTATTTGCCATGTCTGCTTTGCGCAAATGGGCCACGCCGCTGACTGTCGGAAGTTTCATGATCATGGGGGTGACCGGAACGTTGATGTTCTTTCACCTCGATAGCGGGCTCAACAAACTGGTCCATGAATGGGCCGGGTGGGCGATGCTGATTGGTGTCGGTGCCCATCTGGTGCTGAACTGGCGGGCATTTGCCGGCTATTTCAAACGCCCTGTGCCGCTAACGGTGATGCTGGTCAGCGCGGCTGTGCTTGGCGCGTCCTTTGTTTCGACAGGGGCCGAGACACGAGTGAACCCGCTGATCCTCGTGACGGGTGCGGTGGTACGGGCGCCGCTTTCGGATGTAGCGGCTCTGACGGGCCAGTCGGTCGACGAGATCCTGGCGCAGTTGCAGGAGATGGAGCTTGCGGCGGATGCGAATATGGCGATTGCCGACATCGCGCAGGGTGATCGCGCCGTGCAGGCGCAGATCCTGAATACGGTCTTCACGCCGTAGGCGCGCGCGAGGTTAGTGGGCGATGGTTTCCTGCTTCACGAACAGATTCTCCCACGCGCGGTCCACCAGATCGGGGCGCATCTGGTAGGGGATGCCCTCGAACTCGCAGATTGCGATGATCTGATCCAGCAGGAACGGTGCGTGGTAGTTGGCGTAGATGTTGTCGACCGTCGGATATTTCTTCTTCAGCATGTGCAGCAGCGATGCCTCGTCCAACGGCACCTTTTTCTTCTTCGCGACCATGGCAAAGATCTTGAGGAACTCTGACTGACTTGGTCCATCGATCTTGACCTTGAAGAAGATCCGCCGCAGGGCCGCGCCGTCGAACAGGTCATTGGGGTGGAAGTTGGTCGAGAAGACCACAAGCGTGTCGAAGGGAACTTCGAACTTCTCGCCCGATTGCAGGGTCAGAATGTCGTAGCCGACCTCCATCGGAACAATCCAGCGGTTGATCAGCGCCTGCGGTGGTTCTTCCTGGCGACCAAGGTCGTCGACGATGAAAACGCCACCGGTGGATTTAAGCTGCAAGGATGCCTGATAGGTGCGCGAGATCTTGTTGTAGTTGAGATCAAGCATCGAAAGAGATAGCTCGCCGCCCGTCATCACCGTGGGGCGCTTGCACATGATATAGCGGGTGTCGTAACGCGCGGAATGGCGGCGCAGGCTGCTGCCTTCGGCCTCTGGCGTTGCAACAGGGGTGTGAACGATCGGGTCAAACAGGGTAATGACCTGACCGGCATAACTGATCGCGCGCGGGACATAGATCGTGTCGCCAAGGGCTGCGCGAATGCCTTCCGCAATGGATGATTTCCCGTTGCCCGGCGGGCCGTACATCAGCACCGAGCGGCCGGAGCTGACGGCAGGCCCGAGCTGGTCGATCAGGCCCGGCGGCAGGATCAGATGACCCATGGAGGCGTTGAGCGCATCGCGGGTGATCTTGACGTTCTTCACCGATTGACGCCGGGTCTGTTCTTTGTACGCCTCCAGCGGGATTGGCATGGCACCGTAATATTCGGACTGCGCCAGCGCATCGAGCGCGCGGGCCTTGCCTGCATCGGTCAGCTGATAGCCCATTTCAGAGGATGACGTGGCATGCAGCGTGCCCATGGCCTGCAACAGCCCCATATCGCGCAGCATGTCGACCAGTTGCTGTGTCAGGGGCATCGGCAGGCAAATCGCCTCGGCAATTGCGCTGGTCTGTTCGATGCTCTTGCGAAAGATGGTTTTCAGCAGGATATCCCGCATCATCACCATCTGAAGGCCGGTATCCTCTAGCTTGCGCAGCATCGGCGGCGCGAATGAGTTGAGGTCGGCAGCTTGCATATTCATCGGGCGTTACCCTTTCGCCAGAAAATGCCCCCGGATCAGTCTGTAACCCGTCTTTGTTGCAGGGCCGTTAAGCCCCGCTGCCCATGGCGCCAAGCGCAAGGTAGACCACCAGAGCGCCGGCCAGGGCGACGCCCATGGGAAAGAGCTTGCCCCGGTCCCACGATACCCAGTCAGGCGTTGCGCGGCGAACGGCAGGCACCATGCCCGCACCCCGGTGGGTGATCCAAGACCCGATCAGAACAGCCGCAAAGAGCGTCAGGAACAGCAGGTAGTCGCCCGGGGCCACAAAGGGCGCCATTGCGGCGGCAAACTTGGAATCGCCCGCGCCCGCCAGCCCAATCGAGGTGATGATGAACCCCGCGATCAGCACGATAACCAGCTGCAATAGCCGCATGTACCAGGTGCTGAAGGCCATGACCTCCATGGCGACCTGTGCCAGGCCAACAACAAGGAACACGCCCGCCAGAGCCAGCACGCTGACATTTGGAATGCGCATTTCACGCAGGTCTGACCAGGCGACCCAGATGCAGATCGGCAGGACGAAGGGCAGGAACCAGAGGGCTTCCATTTGGCTGATGGCAAGGGTCATGGATGTCTCCTCAGCTCTGAAGCGTACGAAGTGCCCGGACGGCGGCTTCGAAATGTTGCGGGTGGGTGTCGATGGCGTCTTCCAGCAGGCCACGGCCGATATCCACGTCACCGCGCCGGATGGCGGCAATGGCCATGGTGTGCAGCAGCTGCGCCCGTTCCACCTGAGTCATTTGCACCAGCGGCAGGGTATACTGACCGCGCGAGGCGCGAGCCAGAACGAGGTTGTTCTTGGCGGTAAAGAGGTCGGGATCGTAGTTGATCGCCTCGATGAACATCCGTTCCGCGGCGTCGAAATCACCGCGCGTGAGGTAGGAGAAGCCCCAGTTGTTCAAAACGCCCGCAGGCCGCATGGTCAGGCCAACGGCGGTTTCATAGAAGCTATCGGCGCGGTCCCATTCTTCGTTGCTGTCTGCGATCATCGCCTCCAGCCGGTAGCGTTCATAAGTTTCAAAGGTGGGGGGCACGGCATCCAGCTGGCGTTCGGCCTCGTCCCAATCATTGGTGCGAATAAGCGCGCCCGCGTAATCCACGCGGTCCTGATCGGTGCCTTCGCCGCTGTTGACGACGGACCGCCAGACAGAAGCGCCCTCGGTATGATGACCGGCGCGGATAAGGCTGGCGGCCAGGCCACGGCGCAGGTCGATCCGGTCGGGATTTTCGCTGCTGGCGCGGCGGAAATAGGTCACCGCCTCATCGGGGTCAGCCGATGTCAGCATGATATCGTTGAGATTGGTTTCGTCGATGACGTTGACGCCGTCCAGCGCACGGTCGACATCGGCAGACCGGGTCTGGTCACAGGCCGCCAAGGCAAGCCCGACAGACACCACTGCCGTGATCCGGATAATTGGGCGCATTTGCTGCCTCTTACTGCTCGTTTTTGCCCCGTTCATGGTGCGTAAAGCAGGAGGTATCTTCCCCCACCCCGTCGCTCCAGGTCGAAGCTTTCATTTGTATGGCCTTGACTATACCCCGGATTTTCCATTCGCGCGATAGCCAAGCGCAGGTTTTCGCGAATCGAGTCGCTTTCGCCACTGTCGAGCGCATAGGCCTGCCGGAAAACCTGCCGTGCCTCGCCATATTCGCCCTGTTCCATCAGCACCACGCCCAGATTGTTCCAGGCCGGGACGAAATCGGGGTCGGTTTCCACGGCGCGGCGCAACAGCTCCTCTGCCTGGCCGAGCCGCCCGAGTTGCAGATTGGCCGACCCGAGTGAGGAGAGCGTTTCGCCGGTCATGCCCCGGTCGCCAGCGGCGCGCAGATACGAGCGAAGGGCAAGGTCGTATTCGCCCGCCTCCATCAACCGGTGGCCGACGATCAGCGGATCGACCCCGTCGCGCAGAACGCTGATGTCCTCGGGTGCGTCCAGCCCTTCGTTCAATGGTTCAAGCCGCGGCGACTGATCGCACGCGGCCAGACCAAGAACGGTCATGATTGCCAGTAATGTCTTGCCCCACCTCATGTCCGTCAGAAGCCTCCTCCTCCTGAAAGGTTCTGTGCGATGCCGTAGACCGACGGGCCGATCAGGATGATCAGCAGTGGCGGCAGACAGAACATCATTGTGCCGAGCGTCAGTTTTGTCGGCAGTTTGTTGGCCTTTTCTTCGGCGCGCATAACCCGCTTGTCCCGCATCTCTTCTGCATAGACCCGCAGCGCGTCTGCAATCGATGTGCCGAACGTGGCCGACTGGATCAGCACGGTCACGAAGCTGTTTACGTCTTGTACACCGCAGCGTTCGCCGAAATCGCGATACACTCGCAGTTTGTCCTTACCTGCCTTGATCTCGTAGGCGACGATTTCAAATTCGTCAGCCAGGGATTCAAACGAGGCGCGGATTTCTTTGGCGACGCGAATGATGGCCTGGTCCAGCGATTGGCCCGCCTCGACGCAGACCAGCATCAGATCGAGCGAGTCCGGGAAGCCCTGCGTGATTTCTTCCTCGCGCTTTTGCACGCGCTTGGTGACCCAATATTTCGGCAGGTAGTAGCCCACACCGCCAGGGATCAGCACGCTGAGAATGCTTTTCTGGGTGCCCATATCGGGGGCGATCAGAGTGTAGATCACGCCAAGTGCCAGAAACCCCATGCCAAGCGCGAATTGTGCGAAATGGAAGGTCTGGACCGCGCCCTTGGACCGGTAGCCCGCCCGCATCAGGGTCAGCTGGATCTGGCTGAACTCTTCCTGGTTTTGCGGTTCAAGGAACTGGGCGAACTTGTCGAGGCGTTCGTTCTTGCCACCAATGCGCAGGGCCTTCTGCATTTCGGGCGACACGCCATCGCGATTCATATCGCGCAGTTTGGTCAGCGGATCCTTCTTGCGGAACAAAATGGCCGCCAGGCCAAGCGCCACCAGCAGAAGCCCCAGGAAGCCAACCACGAAGAGCGGGCCGAGCGGGCCAAGATAGCTAATGATAAGGTCGTTGATCTGGTTCATTTATCCGTTCCTCAGACCTTGATGTTGACCATCATGCGCATGAAAAAGAAGTTCGCCGCCAGCATTACCGCCACCACGGCACAAGCCGGGATAAAGGCGGGGGTTTCCATGACGTCGCTGTAGTAGTCGGGCTGCATCACGTTGATGCCGATCAGTGCCAGTAGCGGGAAGGCGGACAGGAACATTCCGGACCACTTGGCTTCCGCGGTGATCGCCTTCACTCGGCGGAACAGCTTGAAGCGGGCGCGGATAACCTTGGACAATCCATTGAGGATCTCGGCCAGGTTGCCGCCTGATTTCTGCTGAATGCCGACGGCGACCGCCAGAAAGCGAAGATCCTGCATGTCCAGCCGTTCAGCCATGGCGCCGATGGCTTCGCTGACATCACGGCCATAGGCGGCCTCGTCTGCGATGATGCCCAGTTCAGATCCCAGGGGGTCTGCGACCTCTTTGGCGACGGTGTTGATGGCCGACACGAAGGGGTGACCAACGCGCAGGGACCGCACCATCAGATCGACGGCGTCAGGAAGCTGTTCCTCGATCATCGCCATGCGCTTTTTGGCTTTGGAATTCACCCACATGAAGACCCCGCCGATGCCCATCACCACTGAAACGAGGGCACGAATGGGGGCCGAAGCCCCGGTCATCAGGGTCAGCATGACAAATGCCGCGATGCCCAAAGCCACCATCACCAGCAAAAGCTGTTGCGGGGTGAAGGCGATATTTGCCTTCTGGGCCTTGTTCGCGATCAACGAATACAGCGGGATCGTGCGCGATCCGTTGTGCTGGTCCAGCTCTTTGCGCAGTTTTGCCAGCACGTCCTCGCGGTTGGAGCCCTTGTTCAGCAGGTCCAGCCGGCGGTTCACCCGCGAATTCAGGCTGATCGACTTGCCGAAGACCATCAGGTAGATGCCTTCGACCAGCATCAGGATACCGACAAAGATGCCGATATAGATGAGCGGTTCGATACTCAGTTCCATGGCTGTCAGTCCCCCGCGGGTTCATAGATCGAGGCCGGCAGGTCATAGCCCCACTGGCGGAAACGTTCGGAATAGTGAGACCGCACCCCGCAGGCCGTGAAACGGCCGATGATCGTGCCATCGGGTTTCAGCCCGAGACGCTCGTAGCGGAAGATTTCCTGCATCGAGATCACATCGCCTTCCATGCCGGTGATCTCGGTGATCGAAACCATGCGGCGAGAGCCGTCCTGCAGGCGGCTGGCCTGCACAATGAGGTTCACCGCGCTGGAAATCTGGCTGCGAACGGCCTTGATCGGCATTTCGATCCCGGCCATGGCAATCATGTTTTCAAGGCGGCTCACCCCGTCGCGTGCACTGTTGGCGTGGATCGTGGTCATTGACCCGTCGTGGCCCGTGTTCATGGCCTGCAACATATCGATCACTTCCTCGCCGCGGGTTTCGCCGACGATGATCCGGTCTGGGCGCATCCGCAGGGCGTTGCGAAGACAGTCGCGCTGCGTGACCGCGCCTTTGCCTTCCACGTTTGGCGGGCGGCTTTCCATCCGGCCCACATGTTCCTGCTGAAGCTGAAGTTCCGCCGTGTCCTCGATGGTTAGGATGCGTTCGGAATTGTCGATGAAAGAAGACAGCGCGTTCAGCGTCGTCGTCTTACCGGAACCCGTCCCGCCCGACACGATCACGTTGAGACGCGTGGCAACAGCGGCCTGAAGATAGGCGGCCATTTCCTCGTTGAAGGCGCCGAACTTGACCAGGTCGTCGATGCCGAGCTTGTCTTTCTTGAACTTACGAATGGAGACGAGCGAGCCGTCCACGCCAACCGGCGGCACCATCGCGTTGAAACGCGAGCCGTCTTTCAAGCGGGCGTCCACATAGGGGTTGGATTCGTCAACGCGACGGCCAACCGCGGACACGATCTTGTCGATGATCCGCAAAAGGTGGCGTTCATCCTTGAACCGGCAATCCGACTTTTGCAGCTTGCCCGCCCGTTCAATGAAGACGTTGAAGGGCCCGTTGATCAGAATATCGTTGACGGTATCGTCTTTCAGCAGCGGCTCCAGCGGGCCAAGGCCGGTCACTTCGTCGAACAGCTCGGTCTGAAGGGTGGTCCGATCCTCGCGGTTCAGCACCACGCCCATATCGGTCAGCTCGTCATTGGTGATCGAGTTGATCTCGGCGCGCAGTTCGCTTTCCTTGGCCTTTTCCAGAGCGGAGAGGTTCAGGTTGTCCAGCAAGCGCGAATGCATCTCGGTCTTGATCTCGTCAAGACGGGCACGGCGCTTGGCCTCTTTATCCAGAGCGACCGGTTCCGCGGGGGCAACGCTTGGCTTTTGCTTTGGCCGGCGCGCTACCTTGGGGCGGCCATCATAGCTGACGGTCGGGGCAGGGGCCTGCGCCGCCGGTTCGGGTTCGGTTGTCAGGGCCGGGTGAACCGGACTGGCAGGCGCATTTTTCTTGTAGCGGGAAAACATCTGTCGCTCCTCAGCCTGCCGTCGCTTCGGCGCGGATCGCGTCGTGCAGGGTCTTCGCCATCTTGGCGATTTCCTTGCGCAGCACGTTTTTCTTGGCGAAAATGGCCAGCGGCACCCCGTGGTCACAGGCTTGGGTGACCTGTTTTGCGCCGTCGGGCAATTGCGTGTTCAGCTCGATATTCAGGCTTTCGGCCAAATGCTTGACGCGGGCCTTGCCGCTCATGTCCAGGCCTTTGGGCGCGCGGTTCAGAACATAGTGAACTTTGTCGATCGGCAGATCCTCTGCCTGAAGCGCCTTGATGAAGCGCATGGTGTTCTGGGCCGAGCGCATGTCCAGCTCCAAGGTCGTGAAGTAGACATCCGCAGCATTCAGTACGGTTTCGGTCCACTGCACGATGGTGGTGGGCATGTCGACGATGACCACATCAAAGCATTCCTGCGCCAGTTTCAGCAGCGCTTCCACTTCGGTCGGGCCGATCAGGTCGAGCGGCAGAATATCGGCTGGCGCGGTAAAGACCGACAGCTTGCCCTCATAGGTCTGAAGCGCCTGCTTGTAGGCCTCCACATCCATGGTCTGCGCCTCGGACAGCACTTCGAAGATCACGTCGCGGCGCGTCAGGTCCAGATAGGTCGCGGTCGAGCCGAATTGCAGGTCGAGGTCAATCAGGCAGACCGAAGGCGGATTTTTCTTGTCGGCATTGGCCAGTTCCCAGGCCAGGTTCACCGCCAGCGTGGTGGCACCGGTGCCTCCGGACATGCTTTGCACGGCGAAGACGACACGGTCGCGCATACTGGTTGTGGGGGTGCGGATCTTGGCGGGCGCGGGCGGTTGCACGGGCTCGGCTGCAGCCGGTGCAACAGCGGGCGCCGCCGGTGTCGGGGCCGGTGCCTGCGCCTCTGCAATGGTCTGTCCGGCACGAATTCGTTCCACCGACTGGTGGAATGCCATTTCCGGCAGCGGGTAGGGCACGAAATCATCGGTGCCCGCGTTCAGCAAGCGGTGCAGGATTGGCGGGCTGACATCTTCGGCGATCAGGATGACCTTTACGCCCTTCATCTTGGCTTGTTCGATCACACGGATGATCAACTCGATATCTGGCTCATCCTCGTCATCGACAGCGACGGCAACGAATTCCAGATCGTCTGCCTCTGGCTGCACGAAGAAGGCCTGAGCCTCCATGAAATTGAGGTCGCCCCAGGCTTCGCCCAGTTCCGCCTCGATATCGTCGATCAGCAAATCAAACGTCTGTACGTCGCGAGCAATGGTGCATGCCACGATCGGTGCAGGTGTCGATTTCAGCGCAAGGCCTCCACTCATCGTTTATACCCCGGAATGCCCGGATTTGTCCGGGTCGGTTGTCGTTTCGGTTGCAGCAGAAGCGCTGCTTACCGGAAGGTCAGGCGTGATTCCCGCTCGATCAGGACCTCGCCACTCTGCCTCCGATGTTCTGTGTGGCCCTCAAGTTGGGCAACAATACGACCAAAAAACCGAAACTATTGGGTATTTGCCGGGGTTTGGCCGGCCAGAGTGGTTTAGCCGCCGCTTGCCGGACGCGCGCCGCCATAGGCGCGGTAGACGATATCGGCATAGCGCCCATCCAGCACCAATGGTTCGTTCTGAACGAACCCACTGACTTCCGTCACCGTGCGGCGGTTGCGCAATTCGCGGTCCTGCGTGGCTACGAGGGGCTGAGATTCTCCTAGCGAAACGAGGGCTTCCAGGCGGCTACGGGCGATACCCTGGCTGACCAGGAAGTTCACGGCCGCCTGCGCGCGGCGGCGCCCAAGGCTCTGGTTATAAGCGTCGGAGCCCACCAGGTCGGTATGGCCATAGACGCTGAACCGCACCTCGGGGAATTGCAGGATCCATTGGGCCTGCTGGCGCAGGACGGCACGGGCCTGGGAATCGAGCGCGGCGCTGTTGAAGGCGAAGTTGATCGTGGTGGGAACCTCCCTGGCGAAGCGGGTCGAAAGCTCTTCGACATAGGATCGCTGGCCGGTCATCACCAGAACGTTGTTCATGGTCGGATCGCCAAAGCCGCCCTCGTCGAGGAAGCTGCCTGCCTCGCCCACATTGCGAATGCGGTCGCATCCGGTCAGCGCGAGCGCCGCGACACCGGCCAGAAGGAGTGTTTTCATCGGGATGCCCATGGTCTTACTCCATCACATAGCCGTAGGAGCCGCCGAAATCCTGTTGCGCAACATCGCCCGCGGGGGTGCCCGAATTTGGTGTGCGTCCGGCCGTCAGGCCAAGCAGGAAGAGCTCATTTTCAGTTGGGATGCGAATGCGGTCTGTTGGAAGGGCCAGCGCCTCGCCCCGGGTCGGGGACACCAGATGGGCGCTTACGATGATCACCAGTTCCGATTGTTCCCGCTGATAGCTGGCGCTGCGGAAGAGCGCGCCGAGGACCGGGATATCGCCAAGCCAGGGCACCTGGCCGATCGAGTCTCTAAAATCGTCCTGCAGCAACCCGGCGATGGCAAAGCTTTCCCCGTCACGCATTTCAACGGTGGTCGAGGCCGAGCGGGTGCGCAGGCCGGGAACGCCGTTCACCGTTGGCACCAGCGAGTCAATGGCCGAGACTTCGGCGGACAGTTGCAGGTTGATGGTTTCATCGGACACCACGGTCGGTGTGAAGTTCATCACCACGCCGAAGGGGCGGAATTCGACGGAAACGCCGTTATCTGTCTGAACTGGAACGGCAAATTCGCCGCCGGCGTTGAAGGTTGCGGTGGCACCAGAGAGTGCGCTGAGGCTCGGCTCGGCTAGGGTGCGGACGACGCCATTGGCTTCCAGCGCTTCCAGCATAACGGACAATTGCAGGCTGTTGGTTCCAAAGCTGACACCTAGGGCGCCGTTTCGACCAGTGGTGTTGGTGGGCAGGCCCTGGCCAACCCCAAAGGTGGCCGGGCCGGTGACGTTTTGGCCACCGGTGCCAAGCGTCGCACCGCCATCGCCGCCGAAGACTGATCCCGCGATACCAAGAGAGGCCCCAAGTTCGCGACTCACACTGCGAGACATTTCAGCAAAGCGGACTCGCAGCATTACTTGCTGGCTTCCGCCGACCATCATCAGGTTTGAGACGCGGCCCGGCGCATAACGCTCGGCCAGTTGCATCGCGCGGTCGAGCACCTGACCAGAGGAGACGGTACCGGAGAGGACGATCCCATCATTGGCGGTGCGCACTTCGATATCTTCGCTTGGCAGGATTTCCTGCAACCGTTCGCGGAACTCGGCCAGATCGGGCACCACCTGGATTTCCACATTCGCAATCAGCTGCCCCTCGACGCTGAGCAGCGTCATCGTGGTGCGGCCCGGCGCGCGGCCAAGCACGTAGATGGTGCGTTCCGACAGCGTGGCGATATCGGCGATGTTGGGGTTTGCAACCGAAAGTTCAGCAAAGAGCGCTTCGCTTTCAACCACCACGGCCCGGTTCATCGGCACGCGCAGCGTGGCGGATGTGGCCCCTTCGAGCACACGGAGGGCCTGCGAATGTGAACTCGTGGGTATCGATACGACCAGCGCGCATCCCATAAGGACGGCGCAGATATGGCGCAAAATGCTCATTGTGATCCTGCCTCTCTGATCACGTTTTCGGGTGGGCTCTGACGGCCCCTTTCAGCGCACAATGCCCGAAAACGCTTTCTGGCGCAAGAATCAGCATCTTGCAGGTCGAAATTCATGTTGTCGGGAAAGCACGATGGTCCAAGTCTGGCCCGGAACGGCAAGCGGCCCCCAAGATGCTGGGGGCCGAAAGCTGGTTCGGGATGGATCAGTTGGTGCACGGAACCTGGGTTACGATGACCTCGGCCCCGCGGCGGTTGCGGACCGTGCAGATCCGCGGGCCTGCCTCGATCGGAGTGTCAGGTACCCCAAGCAAAGTGTCTTGTGTCACCTCGATCGTCTCAGACTCCGTGTCGTCGCGCACGCCCACAAGGGCCAGTGTCAGGCTGCCGGTTGCCTGTGCCTGCGCAAGGGCTGCGATCTGGTCGGGCGGTGCCTCAACGGTGATGGTCCGCGCAATGGTGGGGTTGTTGCGGTCCTCGTCATCGGTTTGGTCGATCGCGATGATCTGCAACGAGGCCTGGATCAGCCGCGTCACATTTTCACCGCGCGCATTACCAGACCAATAGACGTCAACCCTGTCTCCGGGACGCAAGAAGCCGGACACGCCGCTAGCCACGTCCACGCGAAGCGCGAAGGCCCGCATACCGCGTTCCAGACGCGATGCAACGCCAGCATCCTCGCCGGGGGCAGTGACCTTTGCCACCAAAACCGGCTCGTTGCGTTCCATCACACGCAGAACCGTGCGGGGTTCGTCGGCATCCGCCGGGAAAAGATCCTCGGCGCTGGTGAACGCGCCGAAGGGAACGAATTCTTCCGGCCACTCGATGGCCCGCACATCCTGGGGGCGAAGCTGTTCGCCGTAGCGCATCTGCCGGGTCACGACATAGACGGTGGTTGTGGGTACGATTTCGCCTCGCTGCGACTCCAGCGCGGCCTGATATTGCGTGAAACGATCCTTCGCCACGTAGACCGCGAAGCCCGCGAGGCCGATGCCCAAGATCAGGACAAGTCCGAATATGACTCGCATGCTACTGCCCTTTTTATAAGTTGTCTGACGTGCCCGGTCATTGCCGGCACGTTCCCATCAGGGTGATCCTCGCAAAGAAATTGGGCAAAAGAATGGTCGGCTCTCGACCATCCTTCGGCAGAGGGCGGCCCGGGGGGCCGGCGGTGCGGCCCCTCAGGCGGGCGCGAAACGCCTTAGTCCGTGGTGGTCGTGGTGGTTGTGGTGGTGCTGCTGCTGGAGAAGCCGGCCGTCACATGGTCGGCTTCCAGTTGGCCCCGAATGTCGCCGGACAAATTTTCAAGCCCGGACGATACGACCGAGATCACGGCAAGACCCAGCCCCACGAGAGCAGCGGTCAGAACGACCCAGTCAACGGTCACAGCGCCCGACTCTTCGGACAGGAAAGACGTAAAGGATTTCATGGACATGGCTTGCTCCTGCTTTGCCTTGTTGGTGTTGACCCGCCATCGACGGGAAAGCAGCGCATTCTGTCGCGAACCCTCTAAGGGGCAGGGGGACTATGCCCCCCCGGACAGGGCGGAAAAAAGGCAGAGCAGGGACAGCGCGACGCCGAAATCCTAAGAGTTTAGACGAAGTGGACGGGTTCCGCCTGGCAGGGCGAAACCGTTGGGATCAGTTGAGCTCTTCAACGATATGGTCGCGTTCCAACTGGATGCGGATTTCGTTGGACAGGTCTTCAAGTCCGGCAGCTACGGTATTGGTGACGGCAAGGCCCACGCCAACCATCGCTGCGGTCAGAACGACCCAGTCAACGGAAACGACACCAGATTCACAAACAAAAAACGACTTAAGGCGGGCAATTGCACGCATGACAGATCCTCCAGGGTTTAAGGGATGTGGCAGCATCCCGAGCAGACCATGGCAAGATCGCGGCGAACTGAGGCGAAAATACGGCAAAAATTAGCAATTATGGACAAAATGCGGCGGTAATTGGGAAACACCGCGCGCTGATCGTTCTGATATCAGAAACAGAAAAAGGGCCACGCGATCTGCGTGGCCCCTGTCTTTCGACGCTGGGTCGAAACTTAGTCGGCAGCAGCCG
>NZ_JBPBBA010000045.1:0-26432 GCF_050896395.1 Nioella aestuarii
CATATTGGCTGCGATGAACCAGAAAACCTCCGTTACGAAAACCTCAAATCTGTCCCATAGGCGCTGACGTCAGACAGTCGCCGTCCAGCATCGTTTTGACAGTATTCAACCAGTTCTTAAAAGCTTCAGATTCCCAGTGGTTCTGGACAGCTGCTTCGTCTCGGAACACTTCGTAGAAATAGAACCGATTGGGGTTTGCCATGTCCACCATCAACTGAAATTGGAAAACCTCCGAATCCTCGCTGACAACACTTTGCGCTTCGAAGATGCTGGCGTGCAAAAAGGACTGCCGGTGCTCAGGTTTGACATTAACTGCGAAGAACCCGCCGCGCATTCCACCGTCCATGCTTAGCCTCCTTTGTTGCCCGCAAACCTCCCTTAGGTCATACAACGTTCCGATGCCACTTGATGGCACGAACCTTCGGCACTGCTTTGGCCAACACTACCCTAGGCGGATTTCTTATTTGCGTCTGCACCATCCCATCCTAGTGCAGATGATAGCTCATGCGACATAACGGTCAGTACTTTGCCGATCTTAACCCGCATTGAGGGGGTAAACACCCGAACCGAAGCTGTGGCGCCAATGGACAGCGTCGAACCAACGCCTGTTGCGCCCAATGTCGTTGCGACTGAACTTATACCTCGTTCCAGCTCCTCGACACATTCGGCGTACCCATTGGCTCGAATGGTATCGAGTTCTTTTGCCAGATCCTTTCGGTTGGTAATGGTGCGCTCAGTGTATCGCTTGAGCTGCCCATTCAGTTCGTCATGAGACAGCAACTCTGGCGACATGGCGGCAATTGCCTTGGCGCAAGAGCACGCGTGTACTGGCCGTTTACCCATACCTGGATGAAGATAAGACACGCCCGTCAGTGGTGTCGCCACATGAATAATCTCGACCCAGTGGCCGCGCAATCGAGATAGGAAAAAAGCGGCGCCATACTCACTTGCTGCACCGTCAAGCACCGGCGCAATCACCTCCAGAAGCGCAGAATCGGAATGATCGCTTAATGTTATGCGCTTCAGTCTTGTCCCAATGGCAAACTGCCCTCGCGCGGGGGATTCAAGAAGTCCGGACGAAACAAGATCCTGAACGAGCCTGTACGCAGTAGGCTTAGGCAGATCGGACTGTGCACAGATATCCGCAACAGTCGCGCGTCCTTTCTGACCAACGACCTCCAATATCAGCGCTAAGCGTTCGAGATGCATTCTTCTCACTATGCGATAACGATATTTTCGATATACGATACGAGAAACAGAAACAAGGGAGGTAGAACGTTATGGATGGAACCTGCTGCGGACCGGGCTATGGGAGCCCGCAAGAGGCCATCAAAGCCCCCCGTGAGAAGCTGCTGTACACGATCGCCATATACACAGGGACAGGCATTCAAAAACCCGACTACTTGGCAACCGTGGATGTGGACCCGGAAAGCCCGACCTATTCTCAAGTGATCCACCGGTTGGAGATGCCCGGGATTGGGGATGAACTTCATCATATGGGTTGGAATGCCTGCTCGTCCTGCCATGACGACAGCTCAATGTCGCGCAAGTACCTGATCCTTCCTGGCGTCCGTTCCAACAATCTGCACATCGTTGATACTGCCACCGATCCGCGCGCGCCGCGATTGCATAAGGTGATCGAAGGCGCTGAGATCAAGGCCAAGGCCGATCTGTCAGGCCCACACACAGTCCATTGCCTGGGTTCAGAGATCATCATTTCCTTCCTGGGAAACGCTAAGGGAGAGGCTCCCGGGGGCTATCTGCATCTCGACAAGGAGTTCAACATCGTTGGTCGGTGGGAAAACTCCATGGGAGATATCAAGTTCGGATATGACTTCTGGTATCAGCCTCGTCACAACGTGATGGTTAGTTCGGAATGGGCGGCACCCAACACTTTCATGCCTGGCTTCGACCTGGAAGAAGTGGGCCATCTGAAATACGGACGTGAACTGCACTTCTGGGATTTCGAAAAGCGCAAACCGGTCGAGAGCTTCTATCTGGGCGAAGATGGGCTGTTGCCGCTGGAGGTCAAGTTCCACCACGACCCCGACAGCACGCACGGGTTCTGTGGGGCCGCGCTGTCAACCAATGTCATTCACTGGTGGAAGGACAGCGATGGCGCGTGGAAGTGGGAAAAGATCATCGACGTCGAGAATGAGATGCACCCGGAATGGCCGATCCCCCTGCCGGGAGTGATGTCGGCGATCCTGATCTCGATGGACGACAAATACCTCTATCTGAACAACTGGTTGCACGGCGACATGCGCCAGTACGACATCTCCGACCCGCACAGCCCAAAGTTGACCGGCCAAGTGTTCATGGGCGGGCTTTTGGGTAAAGCTCCAACCGTAAATGGAGTTGAAGTCGCTGGCGGTCCACAAATGTTCCAACTCTCTCTCGACGGACGTAGACTATATGTCACGACCTCACTGTTCTCGACTTGGGACAACCAGTTCTATCCGGAGATCCGCGAAAAAGGCGGGGTGATGGTCATGATAGACTGCGATCCCGAAAACGGTGGCATGAAGATCAACGAGGACTTCATCGTCAACTTTGGCGACGAGCCAAACGGTCCCTCGCGCTGCCACGAGAGCCGGTATCCCGGCGGTGATTGTACAAGCGACATCTGGCTATGACGACGCATACTGTGACGATCGCCAACAGAGATGGCGCGACATATGATGTGGACGCACGACGTCCACTGCTGGATTCGCTGCGCGAACAGGGCGTCGACTTGCCCTTTGGCTGTAAGTATGGCGGCTGCATTACCTGCGCAGCGAAATTGACCATGGGCACCGTGGATCAGCGCCGGCAGGTCGCACTCAATAATCGGCAGATTGCCAACGGCTATGTGATCCTATGCGTCGCGCGCGCGACATCCGACATCACGTTGGAGATCGGGGTCGAGAGCCATGACAAGCTCTACCGCAACCCGTTCCTCGACCCTCTTAAACCGCACGAACTCAAGGCAGACATTGCGACGCCGAAGGAAGGTTAACCGATGCCCGAAGCAGATATCGACCGCATCTACGATTATGACCCCAAGTATCTTGCCGACATCCTGAAATCGGTCAAAACCATCGCCATGGTAGGAGCAAGCGCTGACAAGACGAAATTCAGCTATGGCGTTCTGCGGCAACTCAGTGAAATCGGCTATGATATTCTGCCGGTAAATCCCAATCCGAATGTCTCGGAAATCAGGGGGCTAAAGGTCTACCGATCGCTGGAAGAGATCGACAAACCTGTCGATATGGTGGACGTCTTCCGCCCCAAGGAGGAATTCTATGGTTTCGCTGAGAAAGCAATAGCCATACGGGCAAAGGTTCTTTGGGGGCAGATCGGCGTATACGACGACATGGCGGCAAAGCTCGCGGATGATGCGGGGCTCAAGGTCGTGATGAACCGATGCCCCAAGATTGAGCTGTTCCGTCCGTTTTGGAAGCCGCGCCTTGATCTGAAGATTTGACGACCAACACAACGATGCGGCTTGTTGAGTGGCCAAGCAGGGGGCTGCCGAGATAGTTATCTTCTAAAAGATCACGAAAGTAGTTCTGATTGTCCGTGATAAGCGGGTGTTCGTTCTCAAACCCTGTATTGTCGCTTTGTCCCACAAAGCCAACCTCCACCCTCCGAAGATGCTGCAAGGTGGACGAATGGCCGGTCTGGTGAAGCTGCGGCGCAGCGCTGACGACTACCGCGGATGGCCGGTCTGGGCCGAACTGGCCCTAGCGCCATCGGCGCTTCCAAAAAAGCGAACGCTAAGGGGGCTGCGGGACCGCGTCAGGATGCGCGGCTCATCATTACGGGCCCACCTGGCCCAAGGTAGATTGCAGATTGCCAGACGAGACCGGACACCGCGCAGCCTGTTCCCCGATTTCGAAGATCAACCCCGTCGGCATTCCTCGGTTTCGGCATCTCAGTCTGGATCGCCGCCTCGCGACGGCCTAGCCAGTTCTTTACGATTCGTCCAAGCATGACATCCTCCTGTGCTATGCTATCGACACAACCCTATGAGGTCTCGCGCCTTGGTCGTGAGCGGTGGAGAGGTTAAAACAGGGGCAAATTCATCAATTCCGGGCAGTTTACCAATGTCCCTGTCGGTTCAGATCATCGCAACACCTGAGGCCAGCGCCTCCAGCCTCTTCGGCTTGTACGACACGCTGGTGGCGGCTGGCCGGGACTGGGAAGCATTGGTGAGCGGCGATGAGGCGACACCGGTTTTCGATGTACGTCTTGTGGGGCCGAGCACCGACCCGTTTCCCTGTGGCAGCGGCGTGCGCATCGTGGCAGATGTATCCTTCGAAGACGCCGGGGAGGCAGATCTTATCGTGGTACCCGGGCTCACCTTGTCACCGCACGAGCGACCAGACCCAAAGGCGCATCCTGGCCTCGACTGGCTAGCTTCTCGCGATCCGAGCAGAACGCGTATCGTTTCCGCCTGTACAGGGGCGGTCTATCTTGCCGAGGCCGGATTGCTTGACGGGGTGGAAGCGACGACCCATTGGGCATGGGAAGGCCTGTTCAAGCGCCACTACCCGAAGGTACGCCTTCGCACCGACAGGGGGCTGTGCTTTGCCCAGGCTGACCACGGCCCCGTCACCTCTGGCGGCACAACGGGGTGGCAGGAACTCGCATTGTTCCTGATAGCGCATTACGGAGGAACGCAGAGAGCGGTGCGGGCCGCGAAAGTCTGGTTAATGGCCGACCGAGGAGAGCTCCAGGCGCCGTATTGCTCGATGATTACGACGGCGCCTCATGCAGATGCTATCGTTGCGCAGGCCCAAGGCTGGATCGCCGACAATTACGCCTGTAGCAACCCGGTGGCGGAAATGGCGAAACGCTCGGGCTTGCCCGCGACAACCTTCGCACGGCGGTTCCGCACTGCCACGAACAAGTCACCGCAGGACTACGTCCTCGCGCTTCGGATCGAGGAAGCGCGGCAAATGCTCGAAACAACTGATGCGCCCGTTGCTGCAATCGGAGAGGCGGTCGGCTATGTCGACACACCGTCATTCAGACGTTTGTTCAAACGTAGGACCGGCCTTACCCCTGCCGAACATCGAAAGATGTTCGGAAAGTCCCGCTTTGCCCGGTATTCCTAGGCCTTTTTCGTTTCGAAGGTCTGGGGACGCCATGGGCCTGAACGGTCATTTCCTTTATCAGCAGCCCTATGTCCTTTGGCAATGGATCGACGTTCCCTCCTAGCACAGCCCTTGCCGCAAGGTCGGCCTTTGTCTTGACGTGAAGATGGGCCTCCAGAATTACATCTCCCCCAGTTGCGATCATCATTGCATCGAACGTATCTAAAAAGTGTCCATGGCATTCGCCGCGAAAACCCTACGTTAACTACTTGACCTGGACTCTCGTTTTCTCTGAGCCCAACAACCGTTGTGGGCCGTCTTCACAGACGGCCCAGATTTTCAAATTTCAACCGCCTCCGCGATCGCCAGTGCGTCTTCCAGCTCGACGCCAAGATACCGCACCGTGCTGTCCATCTTGGTGTGGCCCAACAAGAGTTGCACCGCGCGAAGGTTCCCGGTCTTCCGGTAGATCTGCGCAACCTTCGTTCGCCGCATCGAATGGGTGTTCGCAATCAGATGCTTTAGATATGCGAACTGCACCGCTGGGATCACTCGCCGGGCGCGCCAATCGACGTGCCAAGCACGCCAAGGCGCGCGATCAAGCCCTTAGGTTCGCGCGCCATGCCTCCGGCGTTTTCCCCGTCCACCGTTGAAACGCCCTGAAAAGCGAATTGGGGTCTTCGAAACCAAGCAGGAAGCTGACCTCGCCGACGCCCAAGTTGGTCGATCCAAGATAATGGCGTGCCAAACGCTCGCGAGAGCGGTTCAGAACTTCCAGCCAACTCGTACCTTCTTCGGCGAGGCGTCGTTGCAGCGACCGCTTGCTCACCGCCAGTTCGCGCGCAACGTCCTCAATCTGCGTCCGACCACTAGGCAAGAGTTCGGTCAGCGCATGCTCGACACGCGCGCGCATCGAGACATCGGTTTTCGCATCCTCCATCCTTCTCCGTAGAGAGGGCTAAAAGAACTCCCACATCTTATCGTCATGAGTAAGGAACGGACGGCGGGCGTCGTCTGCAGACAAAGTCAGGGTGAAGCTTTTTCCCTTCGAAACCGAACATCCGAACCACGCACCGTAGGCTTCGAAGTCAGTCACCTCGAACGGCACGGTCACACGGGCAGGCGTGATCGACTGCCGAGTTGCGCGACGAGCGAAGCTCACCAGAAAAACGATCTCCGCGAGCCCCATAGTTAGTGGAACATCAGGACGGTATTTGCAGTTGTAGCTGATATTGGTGACGTCATTCAGTATCTCTACATCAAGGCTGAATGCTCCAACCAATCGCTTGAACTCTCCAAGGCGTCGGGCCGCTGTGTTCATGTCAGGTGAACACATCGCGGCGAAGAAGGCCGGATCGAATAGCTCGACCGATACGACCTGACCGAGCTTAAGCGCCAGTTCGGGGTCGTTGGCTTCCCGTGCCATGGTCTCCCAAATGGCGTAGAAATCGACGAGCGGGATTCGGGTTCCGTCTCCGTCGAGCAATCCGGCAGGGAGCCCAGCGCCGCGCAGTACGACATGGGAGCTCAATCCTAGATCGGACAGGATCAAGCGCCAGGCTTTACCGACATGGACAGTTGGCGCAGTAGCGGCTCGCGACATGGGCACCTCCACGCCTCGAATACAGCTTTATCGGCACACCTTCAATCGCCCAGCGCGCCAAGAGACTTGCCGAGTGCGCCAACCACGGTAAGAGATTCTTACATCTGCTTTGTCCCGCACAGCGGTCATCAAACGGGATCACTGGTGCCGCCCTGTAGCGAACGGCCGCTTCGTCCGCATTGCGGACCTCCGCTTTCGCGAAATGCTGCGCGGCGCATGAATGGCTGGTTTGGGGAAGCTGCACGGCAGCGCGTGGCAACCGGTTGAAGGTCCGGAAAGGGCCGTGAAGCGACAGCATGCCGCCTGGCGAGGATCAATCGATTGCTTCGCCGCCACAAGTCCGCTACGTGCCCCAAAGCGCATATTTTGTTCTAATCGCAAACGACCAAAGTTGCTGCGCGTCGCGTTTCTTCAGCGTTCTGCGACTGCTCGTGCGCGCTTGCATCCCAGACAGGAAACAGCGCGAAGAACCGGTGAAATAGGATAAGCACCGCTGCAAACGCGGCGCTCGGATTGAGATCATGTTCGGCAGGCTGAAAGATTGACCGCGCGTGGCAACCCGATACAACTGGAGCCCAAAGCTCTTCCTATCAGCCGTCGACCTCGCAGATCTCGTATCTAAGCGGCTGAGGGTTCTGACACTAAGGTTTTTCAATGCCCCCCCCGGCAGGGGCCATCAGAGGAACGTCTGACGAAACCCTAACCTCGCAAAGGGAATCCAAAAACTATTGTGCCTGCCAAAGCGTCACTGTTGACCATCCTAATACGTAAGCGCATCGCATACTTGGTTGAGTGGAGAATCATCAAGTGCTGACGAAATCGCTGATAGCCGAGCTTCCAGATTGGCTTCTTGGATGGTGAATTCAGAGGGATCAGCGGGCAGATTACTTGCGATGTAACACACTTGATTGTGGAGCAATAACTCCGCGAACAATGGCATTTGATCGGCCGCCTCGGCTAGGCGGTTGCGAACCGTCTCAGACGTCCATCCGCGCGCTTCTGCCTCAAGGAATATGTCCAGCATCTCCATAGGCTCGGCAGCATAGTCAGTGGGCCGAACCGACTGCCGCTGCACAAGTTGCAAGATCAGTGCCCTGGAAGGCGGCAAGCTGCCTTCTATCAACAATTCAGAGGCCAGACCGTCTGAAACCGTGTACAAGACCCCCTGAGTTTCGTGCCCCAGCAATCTCTCAAGCAGTGTAGGCGACATGGAGGTCAGGGTTTCGTGCATCTCGTGATATCGACCCCGCTCCCAGAAGACATCAAGAATGCGCTCGATCCTGCGCATCGCCAGATCAAAGGTGAACCCGTCCAATTGCTCCAGGGCAGGCGCTATTTGCGCCATTGAGGCTATCACCAACTCTTCGGAGTAGGTGAGGACATCTCCGAGGGTTTCTTCGTCATCAGCATCAATATCGATCGCTTCACCCACAACGAGCGGGAGCAACAACGCGAGCGATCGTTCCGCCTCTAGGGCAGCCGCGGTCAGTTCAAGTTCGCGGGCGGTAGCCTCTAGACTTGCAACCGTGGTTTCGAGTTCACGTCGCATGGCGTCCAACTGATTTCCGACGCTATCGCTGATCCGGAGGCTCTGTAACTCGATCGACTGATCCACCCGAGTCTGAAGATCCGATGCATGGACCCGCATCTGCGCTTCAACCTCTGACCGGACAAGATTCTGAACCAAAAGGTAGGTCCCCAATCCGAAGACACCAAAGACGACCGCGGCGACGATGCCGACAAAATTCGCGGTCGCATCAAGTCGCTCGCGGGTATTGTTATCCACCCGTTCGCGCATTTCCAATTCCAAGGCGCGCGCGCGGAAACTGACTTCGTCTGCAACAACTTTTTCAGTGGTCGGATCTGTGGAGCTTCCGGCTTTGTTCGGGTCGTTCATATCAAGAACCTTCCATTCTCGGGGATCCGGTGCCCTAGCAGTCGGGCTGTTTCAATCGTTCTATCATACGCCAGTGGAAGACGCTTGTGCGGTTAAAACAATTAGAAACCCGGCAATGGTCTCGATCAACTACAACGCATTGTTCAGGCAGAATTCAACATCGGGGTGTTCATTGTCGCGGGGCATCGCTGCGATGGGATGTTTTTTCGGCCCCCAATCCGACACTCTCATTCGTTTGGAGCTGCCGGTCATGGCGATCAAAGGGTTTTCGGCATGGATGTACGGTAGCAGGGATGACCCTCGCGCCCACTATACCAGCAAAGGGAATCCTTTTTGGGTTCAAGGCAGAGGCGCTGACCTCGACTGAGTGACAGGAACCAATTGATCCTTCCGTGCATGCCCCAACGTTAATCGTGGTCGAAGATGATAGGTTCAACCCGTTCGGGCCCGCGCCAAAGAGGATTACGACATCCATCTGCTGCCCCTCAAACAAGACCGGGTGGTTTCACCACTTACCACTAACCCTACACCGCCCCGCCATTTAGGGCCGCCGCGGCCCCGTGACAGCCGCAGCTGCAGGATCGCCTGAGAACCAAACCCAGTGACGTCCAGCGCCTACGCGGCGAGGCGATGTAGGGACTTCGATCGAATTAATCGTTGGTGGATTGCGTGGATGCCTCTACCATTGCGTTTATCCGTAATACTCGGAACGGCATAATCGTCGCCTGCATTGGCCAAGTCTATTTAGGCCGAGCGTGTTTGGCCTCGGGTCCATAGGGGCCGGCCTTCCTTGTACATACAAAAAATGTTCACGCTCTCGTACGCCCAAGCGGTGGCGGGGTCTACGGGAGGTTTCAATGCGCCATCTGACTTACACCATTCTCTCCGCAGCGGCATTTGCTGGATCTTTCCCCGCCCTTGCACAAGAAGCCTCTCTTAACCCAACCTTCGGCGTGATCGATTTGCGCGCAGGGTTTCCGACGGATCCGAACTGGGTCTATGTTCTGGCGGGCGGCGCCGTCGAAGGAGAATTTCAAGATGCGGCCAGCGGGGAATTCTGCGCCGGTTACTTTACTGAGGCCCCCGATTTTCGCTTGAACTATCAAACCGGAAGCGGCTTACCCCTGTCGATTACATCCCTTTCCGACGACGACACCGTACTGCTGGTCAATGGGCCAGATGGGGCATGGTATTGCAACGATGACACCTATGGCTTGAACTCTGCCGTCACGTTTGCCGCCCCGGTAGATGGGGTGTACGACATCTGGGTTGGCACCTATTCCGACCCCGAAGGAAACTATCTCTCGGCTGAGCTTGGATTTACCGAGCTTGAGCCGTTCGATGCGCAAATCCGGCGCTCCTTTTTTGGCGCAGACGACCGCGTTGTTGTCGACCCGACTGTGGCGCCTTGGTCGATGATCGGCCTGGTTGAGTTTACCGAGGGTTTCTGCACCGGCACGCTGATCGCGCCTGACATCGTGCTGACCGGCGCCCATTGCATCGTATACGAGGCTGGCGACGAGGACACACCACCCGTCGCTTTCCGCGCCGGCTATCAGAACGAAACAGAAGTGGCACGCGCTGGTGTAACCTCGTACCACGTCCCAAGTGCCTGGCGCGAAACCGAGCAGGAGGGGACGGATTTCGCCTTTGTCTTCCTCGATCAACCCCTCGGGGACCAGTTGGGTTGGATGGAACTCGGCCCCCTGAGCCCGGCTGAGATCGCCGCCTACGCAGCCGGTGCGGGGCCAGACATCCTGCAAGCGGGCTACAGTGCCGACCAGCCTGACGTGCTAACCGGAAATCTCGATTGCCCGTTCATAGAATTGGGGGCCGACAACACATTGATCCATCAGTGCGATACGGTTCAGGGTGACAGTGGCTCGCCTCTGTTTGTTCAAGACGGTAACGGGTATCGGATCATCGGTGTGGAATCCTACACCGACGAACGCCCGGAGATGGAGTTCGACTTGAACATCGCCATGTACGTTGCCGACGTCATTGCTGAACTGCAGTCATTGTCAACCAGTCCGGCACCGGCCGCACCAGCTGATCCGCTCAAATGAGATTTGGGGCGCGGCTGAGTCTCATCAGGCGATCATCCGCAACTCAGTTGACCGTGTAACTACCCGAACCCGTCTTTTTCCGTAGCAGTCAAACGGCGGTTTTGTCTCGCTCTGCCGACCTTCACCCTCCGAAAATGCTGCGGCCTGCATGAATGGCCGCTTCGGTGTAGCTGCGATGCGGCGTCCGACCTCACGGGCAAGGTCGGCTCCGGGCCGTGAGTGACGCCACACACGTAGAGGGCGGAAACCAGACCTTCGCTGCGATCCGGAGCAATTTCCGCTATGCGGGAAAATGCTGAAGTTTGGGATAGCTACATCATGTCCGGTTCCGGGCCGCACTAGTCGCTTCGCATTGCAAGCTGCACCTAAGAACCTTCCGCAACCGTTTCGCACGGCTGAAATAGCGCACAACGTCTTCTTCACTACCGTTGCCCGAAAGCTCTTCGCCATTGCCAACGCGCTCTACAAAACAACTCACACTAACCCTGGGCAGCTCAACATGACATTTCTATTCTGCGTCATTGCCGCCTGGTTCAGACTCAGCCGTCGTAAAAGCTCCTCAGAAGCTCCAGACCGTTTGAGAGGTTTTTCTCATTGATCTGTGCCCAGAAGGCGTCGCTTCCGAGATCGGAAAAACCTTCGGCGTGTTTCAGGTCCTCGGCATCCAGATTCCGGAAGCCCATCGACCAGTTCGAGAACATGCGTTCCTCTATGGAGCCCTCGTCGATAATGACAATGGTGTGATGCCGGTTGTCTGACGAGATGCGTCTCCAAACGTCGTCGATTGCGGCTTCTGGCCCTTCAAGGACCTGCAGGAAGTTGCCGCGGTCGTAGTCGTCATTATAGCGGTAAACGAGGCAACCGGTGATGTCATCTTGAAGATTCCGCGCACGGCTGTGTTCGAGCAATCCAGCCAGGTCGTCCTGAGACATGGGCCTTTGGGCCTGGCTTACGTAGGTGATGTGTTTCATCGTGCAATGCTCCTCAATTGCCATGGGGCGCATGGCGTCTGGCCTGCGCACGTTGCTGGCACAGGACCTAAATCAATCGTGATCATTCTCAACCCGATATCCCTTCGCAATGCCGAATGTGGCGCGTCTGAAGCCTGCGGCAAGGAAATTCTCAGCTTGCAGCCAAATTTTCATATTGTGAAATTATCTCCTTCAGATGAGTCGATTTCGCGTCGGGCTACCGGATTAAGGGTATGGGACGTGTCATATCGGCTGGCTTCGGGGAGTCGCAGCGCAGTCTGCCGATGGCCTCCCAATACTTGCGTTCCGGTGCTCTAACCATCTGGAAGTAAGCAAGAAAGTGCCTTGCGAGGGGAACGTGACCGAGATTCCGAGGCGATTGATGAATTTCATATTAGCAAATTAACGGCGACATGATCGAATTAATTTGCGTAATCTGGGGCTTCTGGAGAACCCTATACGTGGAGGATGCAACGTGACCATCAAGATTGATCGAAATCTCAGGATCCCTGTGACGGCAACGCAAGGTGCCGAGAAATACGGATCTGCCGGGCAGCCCAAGTCAGGGCGGACGATCCAATCCGTGGATCGGGCGCTCTCGCTGTTGGAGCTCGCTGCGGGCGAACTTGATGGAATCACGCTATCGAACCTCTCCGAGCGCACCGGGCTCAACGCGTCGACCTGCCATCACCTCGTGATGACGCTGGTATCGCGCGGATATCTGACCCATCTCAGCCGCAGCCGGGGCTATGCGCTCGGCCCGAAGATACGCGAACTGCTCGAAACACTGGAACATGACAGCGAACCGGCCGAGTTGCTGCGTGAGGACCTGCGGCGCCTTGGGCAGCACCTGGGTCTCGGCGTTCAGCTCGCAGTGCTGAGCGAGACCTCGCTTTTGACGAAAGTCAGCTTTCCCGGCCCGTTGACCACGATGCAAGAGCCAAGCGAAGTCGAGAAAATGACTGCGCTGCATGCGACTGCCACCGGTAAAGCGATCCTTGCCTGGATTCCCGATACCGAGCTGGTGCGCATTATCTCAGCCAACGGCCTCAAGGCCTACACCCCCAACACGATCACCTCGCTTTCTGGCATCGTCGAGGAACTGCGCAGCGTGCGCCGGTTCAAATACGCGATCGACAACGAAGAACTGCGCGAGGGCGTCGTCTGCATCGGCTCTGCCATCCGCGAGGGCGGTGGTGCGGTCGTGGCGTCGATCTCGGTCACCTTGGCCGCCCAAGAGGCTACCGAGGACCGCAGGGCAGACCTGACCCGGCAGATGATCGATGCCGCCAACACTTTCTCAAACAAGCTGCGAAACGCGCAACGTTAGCAGCCCGACTGACAACCCTTAGGAGGACAGATCATGACGCTTCCCGCCAATGTGAAAACCAGCCCGGATTACCCGGTGCCCGAGACGATGAAAGCCTGGGTTCTGGGCGACCCCGGTGAACTGACGCTGGCGGACAAGCCGGTTCCGGTTCCGGCCAAGGCGGAAGTCCTCGTGCGTATCGATGCGGTTGCAATCTGTGCCACCGATCTGGAGATCATTCATCACGGCCCGCCCGCCCAGATCCATGGCGGCGACCCGTTCAACAAGAACTTCACCCCCGGCCATGAATACATGGGCACCGTGGTAGCGCTCGGCCCCGGTGTCGATGAATACAAGATCGGTGAACGTGTGACGGTGGAAATCCACGCCGGTTGCGGCCAGTGCAAGCGCTGCCGTCAGGGGATGTACACCTCCTGCCATAACTACGGCAAGAATTACGGCGACGTGGACAAGGGCCACCGCGCCAACGGCTTCACCACCGATGGCGGCTTTGCCGAATACGCGGTGAACAACATCAACACGCTGGTTCATGTCGATGACAACATGACCGACGAAGAGGCGACGCTGGTCGTGACGGCTGGCACCGCGATGTATGGCCTGACCGAACTGGGCGGCCTCGTCGCTGGTGAAAGCGTGGTCGTGACCGGCCCCGGTCCCATCGGTCTGATGGGCGCGGCCGTGGCCAAGGCGCTTGGCGCGCAGCCGGTGATCCTGACCGGCACCCGCGACAACCGTCTGGAGATTGGCAAGCAGCTTGGCGCCGATCACGTGATCAACGTGCGCAACGAAGACGCGGTCGAGAAGGTCCGCGAACTGACCGGTGGCAAGGGCGTCGACTATGTCGTCGAATGTGCCGGGGCACCCAACGGTGTGAACGAAGCGGCGCTGATGGTGAACCGGGGCGGCAAGATCTGTCTCGCGGCCTTCCCCCATAACAGCCCCGAGGTCGATGTCGCCTATCTGGTGCGCAACAACATCTACCTCTATGGCATCCGGGGCGAGGGCAAGACCGCCAC
This sequence comes from Nioella aestuarii, assembly GCF_050896395.1. Lineage (NCBI taxonomy): Bacteria > Pseudomonadati > Pseudomonadota > Alphaproteobacteria > Rhodobacterales > Paracoccaceae > Nioella > Nioella aestuarii. Next base: position 13,965 of record NZ_JBPBBA010000045.1, read on the forward strand.
GCACCGGGCCGAGGCCTTCATGCGCCAGAAGCGCTTCGACGCCACCCTGATCCACACCCACACCTTCGACATGACCGACCTGCAAGAGGCCCTGCGCTACGCCAAGGACCGGGTCGAGGATGCCATCAAGGTGGTGGTGAAGAACAAGCATGCCGAGGCCGGCAAGGTCGCGGCGGAATAACCGGCAGTCAGGAGACGAGCCATGCTGATTTGTGAAAGCTACCACGTTCCGAGAAGCCTTGAAGAGGCGCTGGCCCTCTGGGCCGATGCACCGGAAGGCAGCCGGCTCGTCTCCGGTGCCACCGACATCCTGCCCTGGGCTCGTGAGGGCCGGGCAGGGGATGTCGAGATTCCAGCGCTGATCGACGTCACCAAGATCCCTGAACTCAAGGGATATTCCTGTGACAAGGGGCGCATTCGTTTGGGGGCTTCGACCGTCTATCAGGACTTCCTGACCGACCGCACCCTGATGAGTAACCTTCCCTGCATGCCATATTGCGCGATCTGGTTTGCCGACGACCAGATCCGAGAGCAGGCTACCGTCGTCGGCAATCTGGTCAACGCTTCACCGGTTGCTGACGGCACCCCGCCCGTTGTGGCCCTGAACGGCGAGATCGAACTGACGCGGCTGGAAGGCCGGGATATTCGGCGTCGGTCCGTTCCTGTGATGGATTTCATCGAGGGCCCGGGCCGGACCACCATTCAGCCGGGCGAGATCGCCACTGCCGTAACGGTCGACAGCGCCTATGGCTACGGCGGATCGTTCCAGAAGGTGGGCCAGCGCCGGTCGCTGGTGATCTCGGTCGCCTGTTGTGCCGCTCTGGTGCGGGCCGACAGCACCGGCACCGTTTTCGAGGATGTTCGGCTTGCGCTTGGCGGGGTCGGGCCACGGCCAATCCGCCTGCGCGAGGCCGAACGGCGCCTGAAGGGAGAACGCATAACCCAAGAGCTGATCCAGCGGGTGGCGGAAAGCGCCGCAGACTCTGTCGGGTCACGCAGCCGCAAGGAATACCGTCGCGACGTGGTAGTGAATTTCGTGCGCGCCGGGCTGGAAGAGGCGCTCGCCAACCAGCCGGAAATCGGCGCCAAGTTCAAGAATTTCAGGGAGACCGAGAATGCCTAAGATCGACCTGATCATGGATGTGAACGGCCGCAAGGTCGCCAAACAGACCGACCCGCATAAACGCCTTCTGGACTTTCTGCGGGAGGATCTGAACCTGACCGGCACCAAGGAAGGCTGCGGCGCGGGCGAATGCGGCACCTGTTCCGTCTTCGTCGATGGCAAGCTGGTGAAATCCTGCCTGATGCCCGCCGCCAAGGCCGATGGGGCGAAGATCGAAACCATCGAAGGGCTGGCGCGGCCCGGCTCGCTCACCCCGGTGCAGCAGGCCTTTCACAAGACCGGGGCCAGCCAGTGCGGTTATTGCATTCCCGGCATGGTAATGGCGGCGACCTCGGCCTTGCGCGAAAACCCCGATGCAGGGATCGAGGAGATCAAGGAACGCCTTGGGGGCAATATCTGCCGCTGCACCGGCTACACGAAGATCTTCGAGGCGGTCGAGATCGCCCGCGACGTGATCGCTGGCCGCTTGCCGGAAACCGCGCTGGACGAGGACGCGACGGGAGACTCCTTCATCGGGGCCAATGTGCGCCGTCTGGATGCACCCTCCAAGGTGTCTGGCCGCCTGAAATACGCCGCTGACATCAAGATGGTGGACATGCTGCAAATGCAGGTGCTGCGTGCGCCAATGCCCCATGCGCGGATCGTGTCGATCGACACCAGCGAGGCCGAGGCAATGGACGGTGTGGCCTGCGTGATCACCTCTGCCGATGTACCCGGAACCGACGGGTTCGGCGTCTTCGTCCATGACCAGCCAGTGATGGCACGTGGCAAGGTCCGCCACTTCGGCGAGGCGGTCGCAGCAGTCGCCGCCGAAGACTTGGTCACCGCGCGCCGTGCGCTGACAAAGATCAAGGTGGAATACGAGGAACTGCCGGGAATCTACGCGCCCGAGGATGCCCTGAAACCCGGCGCGCCGGTGATCCACGACTATGCGCAGGACAATGTCATCAAGCATATCCCGATCCGCAAGGGCGACATCGACAAGGGCTTTGCCGAGGCCGACTTGATCCTTGAGGATGTATTCTCCACGCAACAGGTGGAACATGCCTACCTGGAGCCGGAAGCGGGCATCGCCTATGTCGATCATGACGATGTGGTCACGGTGCTCTCGCCCTCGCAGAACATCACCCATCACCGCCACATGCTGGCCGAAATCCTTGCCCTTCCGATCAACAAGGTGCGCTTCATCATGAGCGCCGTGGGTGGCGGCTTCGGCGGCAAGGAAGACATGATCTACCAGGGCATGTTGGCGCTGGCGGCGATGAAGACGCATCGACCGGTGCAACTGAACTTCACCCGCGAGGAAAGCATTGTCGCATCGGCCAAGCGCCACCCGTCCAAGGTGCATTACAAGATGGGTCTGAAATGGTCGGGCGAGATCACCGCGATCGAGTTCGATATGCTCAGCGATGGCGGTGCCTATGGCATGTCCAGCGAGGGCGTGATGCGCAAGGCGGCGATCCTGTCCTGCGGGCCTTACGAGGTGCATAATCTCAAGGTCGACACCAAGGTGGTCTACACCAACAACACGCCGTCGGGCGCCTTCCGAACCTTTGGAGGCATGCAGGCGCAATTCGCGACCGAGAGCATGATGGACATGGCCGCCGAAGCGCTGGACATGGACCCGTTCGAACTGCGCCGGATCAACATGATGCGGATCGGTTCACGCACGCACACGCAGCAGGAACTGACCACTGCCTCGCTCGACCGGGTTCTGGATGCGGCGGAAGAGGCATCGCGTTGGGAGGCGGGCGCACCCAAGGTGCGCGGCGCCCTGCGCGGCGACCTCGGTGGGCCGGACACGCGCCAGCCCTGCACGCTGGGCGCCCGGATCGGCGACGCACCGGAACCCCCCAAGACAGATGAAAGGGTTGCATCATGAACCGCAAGATGCGCGGACGCGGAATGGCGTCCAGCTGGTACGGCATCGCCCGGACCGCCACCATCGACCGGGCCGGGGCCTGGGCCGAACTGGATGACGGCGGCACCGCCAAGATCGTGACCGGCGTGACCGAGATCGGCGAGGGCATCCTGACGGTGCTGGCGCAGGTCGCGGCAGAGGAATTGGGCGTGCGGCCCGAGGATGTCACCATCGGCGACAACGATACCTCGCGCTCGCCCGAGGCGGCCCATGCGGGTGCCACGCGCCAGACCTACATGATCGGCAATTCCGTGGCGCTGGCCTCGCGCGAGGCGCGGGCCAAGCTCTTCGCAGAGATCGCCGATCACTGGGATGTGCCGGTTGATAGCCTGCGCGCGTTCAACGGCGAGCTATGGGCGCAGGACACGAACCTGCGCATGTCGATGGACGAGGCCGTGAAGACCTGCAAGGGCCGCGGCGTCGTGCCCGTGGGCTCGGCGTCCTTCACCGCGCATGGCACCGGGCTCGATCCCGTCGATGGCTCCGGCAGCCCTTGGCAGGCCTATGTCTTCGGCACCCAGATCGCCGAGGTCGAGGTCGATACATGGACAGGCGAGGTGCAGGTGCTGGGTATCTGGGCTGCGCATGACGTGGGCCGGGCGATCAACCCACGCGGTGTTGAAGGCCAGATCGAAGGCGGCGTGGTGCAGGGGCTCGGTCAGGCGCTGATGGAGGATTATCAGACCGAGAACGGCTATACGACGACCCACGGGTTCGCCAAGTATATCCTGCCGACCTCTCTGGACATCCCGCAGATCAACTGCACGATTGTGGAAGATCCTGACCCGCTAAGCCCGCTTCAGGCCAAGGGCATCGGGGAACCGGCGCTTGTGCCGACCGCGCCCGCGATCATGAATGCAATCTACGACGCCATTGGCGTGCGCATCAAATCGTTGCCTGCCACGCCCGAAAAGATCCTCGACGCCCTACGCAATCACACGCCGGGCCGCGAACTGATTGCGCAGTCGGCACGGCAGGATCGAGCCGAGGCCCATAGAAGAGGTCTCTGACACGTGAAAGACCGCGTCTCCGGAGGAGGGGGGCGCAGAACACCAACCAACTGGGAGGAAAGACAATGACAAAGATCAAGACATTGCGCAGAGCCACAACCGGCCTGCTGGCCGCCGCAGCGATGAGCTTCGCCGGGACCGCTCAGGCGGAGTTCCCCGACCGGCCGATCGAGATGACCATCCTGTTCGGCGGCACGGCGAATTCCATCGCACAGCTTCTGACCGACCTGATGTCGCAGGAAATGAGCCAGCCAATCGTGCCCGTAAGCCGCACCGGCGGCGGTGGCGCGGTCGGCTATTCCTACGTGGTGAACACGCCCGCGGATGGCTACAACATCGTCTGGAATTCCAATTCCATCAACACCGGTAACCACATGGGCCGGATTGACTTCAACTACGAGGCCTTCGCACCGATTGCACGGGTTTCGACCGAGATCCCGGCGTTGGCGGTGAATGCGTCGACCGGGTGGGAAGACCTCTCTGACATGGTCGAAGCCGTTCAGGCCTCCGGTGATGTGCTGCGCGTCGGCATTTCCGGGCGCGGGTCGTTTACCCACCTGACCTCTGCGGCGCTCTTCGATGCGCTCGGGATCGGCGAGCAGGTGGCTTATATCGCCTATGGCGACGGGCGCGCACCGGTGGAACTGCTGGCGGAACGGATCGACGCCGCCATTCAGTGGCCCGGCCAGTTTGCCTCCTATGTCGAAGCAGGTGAGCTGAACGTGCTGGCCGTGACCGGTGACACGCGGGTCAACGTGCTTCCAGATGTCGCGACGGCGATGGAGCAGGGATATGACGTGAATATCTCGATGTGGCGCGGGCTTGCAGCCCCGGCGGGCACCCCCGATGACGTTGTTGCCGCCCTTCAGGCCGCTGCGGAAGCCGCCGTCATGAGCGATGCATTCCAGGAAGCATCCGGGAATATCGGCTTTACCCCGGCCTTCCTGCCTGCCGCCGAATTCGGTGCGGTGATCGCTGAGGACGATGCCTTCTATGGCGCGTTGCTGACCGAACTCGGCATGGCCCAGTAAGCCAGAACAGCAGGAGACGTATCAATGACCAACAGTGCAAAAGACATAGCTCTGGGCCTGAGCCTGCTGGCGCTTTCGGTGGTCTGGACCTGGCTGGTCATTGATACGATCCCGACGGGCTGGGGTCATGGCGACATAGGACCAAGAGCCTTTCCCATGGTGCTCGGGATCATCCTCGGGGGGCTTTGTGTCCTGCTGTTGATACGGACCTATCTGCTGGGTCGAACCCCGGCAGGCAAGGCAGGCGCGGGCGATGTGGATGCCATCGATGAGGCGTCCTCCGAACGTTGGGGATCCATGATCCTCGTGGCTATCGAAATCTCTGCCTACGGGTTTCTCTTGCAGAAACTCGGCTTCCTGATCGCTACCCCCATTCTCATCCTATTCGTGCTGGTCATCCATCTGCGCTTGAGATCGTGGAAGACGATCCTCGGCATGACCCTTGGCATGACACTGGGCTGCTGGCTGTTCTTCGAGAAGCTTCTCGGGATCTACCTGGCCAACGGCAGCTGGTTCAATATCGGATAACCGCCATGGACATTTTCCTCCAAGCTCTCGCGTCTGCCATGACGCCCATGGCCATTGCCTCGATCGGTCTCGGGGCATTGATCGGGCTGATCTTCGGCTCGATCCCCGGACTGACCTTTACGGTCGCACTGGCGTTGGCCTTGCCGATCACCTTCAGCATGGACCCGGTGCCCGCCATCGGCCTGCTGTTGGGCACCTATATCGGCGGCATGACCGGCGGCTCGGTCTCGGCAATCCTGCTGGGCATTCCCGGCACACCATCGGCCGCAGCCACGGTGCTGGACGGCCACCCAATGACCAAGCAGGGCAATGCCTCCATCGCGCTTGGCACGGCGGTGATTGTCTCCGTCTTTGGCGGTATCTTCAGCCTGATCGTGATGATCGTGTCGGTCGACCTGGTGTCGCGCGTCGCCATTTCCTTCGGTCCGGCAGAGATTTTTGCGCTTGTCCTGTTTGGCTTGTCGACGATCTGCGGCCTATGTGGCGGGTCCTTGGTAAAGGGGCTTATCAGCGGTGCGCTTGGCCTTATGATCATGACCGTCGGGCTGGATACCATCGACGGCGTCCAGCGCATGACATTCGGCAGCGTCAACATGATGCAGGGGGTGAACCTGCTGGTGGCCATGATCGGCCTCTTCGCGGTGCCCTTCATCATCGAGGCCTTCGCGGTCAAAACATCGATGTCCGAAAAGTCCCAGAGGATCAGCCGCGTAAAAGCGGAACTTCCGTCGATGCGCCTTCTTGGCCGAAACCTCTGGCTGATGATCAAATGCTCAATCATGGGCACCGGCATTGGCGCCATTCCCGGCACCGGCGGTGCCATCGCGTCCTTTCTGGCCTACGATCACGCCAAGCGGTTCTCGAAAAAACCCGAGACCTTCGGTAAGGGCAATATCGAAGGCGTCGTAGCCCCGGAAACCGCCAACAACGCGGTCACGGGCGGCACGCTCATCCCTCTGCTGTCGCTCGGCATTCCGGGCGATCCGGCTACGGCCATCGTTCTGGCCGGGCTGATGATCCACGGCATCACCCCGGGGCCTGCCCTGTTCATGAACCACGCGGGCGAGGTCTATGGTATGTATGTCGCCGTGGTGCTGGCCTATCTTTGGGTGCTTGGCCTGCAACTGATGGGCATCCGCCTGTTCGTGCATGTGCTGAAAATTCCCCGAGAACTGCTGGCGGTTGGGGTGCTGGTGCTTTGCGCCATCGGAGCCTTTTCGATCCGCAACAGCGTTTTTGACATCTACGCCATGGGGGCGATCGGGGTTGCGGCCTATGTGCTGGTTTCGTTCCGGGTGCCAATCACACCGATCATTCTCGGCATGGTGCTGGGGCCGACGCTGGAAAACGAGTTCCGCACCGCGATGATGCTGTCCATGGGCGATCCCGAAATCTTCTACACCTCGCCCACGGTGCTGATTTTCTTCTCTCTCGCCTTGCTGGTGATCGGTCTTCAGGCCGTGAGCGAGTTCAAGGCAAAAAAACCACTCAAGAACGAGGTCGAAGTGTCCGATGCTTGATGAAACCGAAATGAACGATCCCATCGCCCGCGAAATTCGCGCCCGTGCCGCCCGGCTGGCAAAGGCCGATGTGGACATGACCTTCGGCGGAGGCATCATTGAGCTGACGCTTTCGGAAGCGCTAATCGTAGGGCTGCTGAAACAGGGCGTGCGGCAGTATTATGCAATATTCGGTCATGGTTCGACCGATCTGGGTGAGGTGCTGCGCATCTACCACGAAGAGGGCGTCGTGAATGTCGTGAACTGCCGCAATGAGGTCGAGATGGCCCATGCGGCTACGGCCCACGCCTGGGTTACCGGCAAGACGCCCGCCGTGGTCACGTCAATCGGGCCGGGGGGATTGCAGGCCATGGCGGGGTCGCTGGCAGCCGCATCGAATGGCGTCGGCGTCTATCACATCTACGGGGATGAGACGACACGCGGCGAAGGCTACAACATGCAGCAGGTGCCCAAGCCCGAACAGGGGATCTTCGGCAAGATGGGAGCGTTGATGGGGCAATCCTATACGCTGCACACGGCAGGCGCCCTGCGTGAATGCCTGCGCCGGGGCACGTCTTGCGTACATCACCCCTATAAGGCCGGGCCGTTTTACATCCTTCTACCAATCAACACGCAGCCCGCGCGGGTGAAGGTCAACACCGGCACGCTGCCGGGGCGCAGCGCGCAACCCGCGCTGGTGCCCGCGACCCAGGATGCCTTCGCGGAAGCCGCAGGCATCCTGCGCACGGTCGAAAAGGTCACGATCAAGGCAGGGGGCGGCACTCGCAAGCACCACGAGGCGCTGCGCGAGTTCGCCATGCGGATCGGTGCGCCGGTGGTGCTGTCGCCCGGGTCGACCGGCGTGATGATGGATGCGCATGTGCAGAACATGCATGTAGGCGGCTCCAAGGGCTCGATCAGCGGCAATCATGCGATGGAACAGGCCGAGGCCGTGGTCATCATCGGCAGCCGGGGCGTGTGCCAGGCCGATTGTTCCGGCGCGGGCTATCCCAATGCCAAGGCCGTCATCAACATCAACGGCGATTTCGACGATCTCGACCACTACTCAAACACCGTGGGGCTGCCCGGCGACATATCTGCCGTGATCGGCAAGCTGCTGGACTTCCTTGGCGAGGGCACGGGGGCCGAATTGCGCATCGACTGGTTGCGAGCCTGCGAAGCAAAGAAGGACGAGTGGACCCGCTTCAAGGCAGAACGGATCGGGGCCGCGCCGATCATGGACGCGGTCTGGAAAGTGCCCGTCCTGACACAGCCTGCCGCGATCCACACGGTTTCCTCCTTCGCCAACCGCGTCGGGGCGATCAAGTTCTTCGATGCGGGCGACGTGCAGGCCAATGGCTTCCAGATCGTCGAGGATGACCTGCCGGGCCAGACATTTACCGAAACCGGCGCCAGTTTCATGGGCTTTGCAGGTTCTGCGCTGCTTGGGCTGGCCGGAGAGGCTGAAGCACCCTATGGCATCGCTTTCACCGGCGATGGCTCGTTCATGATGAACCCGCAGATCCTGATAGACGCGGTGGAACATGGGGTTCGCGGAATGATCGCACTTTTCGACAACCGCCGCATGGCCGCGATCACCGGGCTGCAATACGACCAGTACGGGCGCGAGTTCAAAACCAATGACTCCGTTGCCGTGGACTACGCCACGCTTGCCGGGGCCGTTTCCGGCGTTCGCTCGGTCTATGCGGGGACGACAAAGGCCAGCCTAAATGCCGCCCTCGACAATGCCTTTTCCCATGACGGCCTGTCGCTGGTCCATATCCCGGTCTACGCAGGGCGCGACCCGATCGCGTCCATGGGGGCCTACGGCTCGTGGAATGTTGGCAACTGGGTGGATGACGTCCAGGCGGCTTACCTGAACTCGAAGATTTGAGGGACACCATGTATCAAGATCTCGACCTCTATATCAAAGGGGAATGGCGTCCCGCATCGGATGGCCAGACCAAACCGGTTACAGATCCCGCGACCGAGGACGCGCTTGGCACCATTGCAATGGCGACTGAGGCCGATGTGAACGCGGCGCTGGAGGCCGCGCGCGAGGGCTTCGCCGTCTGGAGACGCACCGGAACCTGGGACCGCGCTGCCAAGATCCGGCGCGCGTCGGAGCTGATCCGCGAGCGGGCTGATCGGATCGCGACTCTTATGTCGCTGGAAACCGGCAAGCCCAAGGCAGAGGCGCTTGGCGAAACTGGCGCGGCGGCGGATCAGTTCGAGTGGTATTCCGAGGAAACCAAGCGGCTCTATGGTCAGATCATCGAGGCACGCACACCCGACAGCCGCATGTCAGTGATCTATCAGCCGGTCGGCGTGGTTGCTGCGTTTTCCGCATGGAACTTTCCCGCGCTGCTACCCGCCCGCAAGATCGCGGCGGCGCTTGGGGCGGGCTGTTCGATCATCATCAAGCCAGCGGGCGAAACGCCCGCCTCCTGCGCGGCTCTGGTTCAGGCCTGCCATGATGCGGGCATTCCGCCGGGCGTGGTAAATTTCGTCACCGGCAATTCCGGTGCCATCGCGGAACAGCTTATTCGGTCGCCCATCGTCAAGAAGGTCTCGGTCACCGGGTCGGTGCCGGTCGGCAAACAGATCCTCGCATTGGCGGCAGAGGGGGTGAAAAAGGTCTCGATGGAATTGGGCGGGCATGGCCCCGTCGTGGTGTTCAAGGATTTCGACCCCGTAAAGGCCGCCGAGATCTGCGCGCCCACCAAGTTCCGCAATTGCGGGCAGGTCTGCATCTCGCCCACCCGGTTCTATGTCCACGAATCCCGATACGAGGACTTCGCGGGCCGCTTCGCGGAGATCGCCAAGGGGCTGAAGATCGGCACTGGTCTGGAAGAGGGCGTTCAGGTGGGCCCGATGGCCAACCGCCGTGGGGTCGAGACGATCCGCAAGATGACCGAGGATGCGGTTGCCAAGGGCGCCGATTTGCTAGCCGGTGGTCGGGTTCCCGACGGGCGCAACCAGGGCTATTTCTTCGAACCCACGGTTCTGGGCCGGGTGCCGGACAATGCCATGGTCATGACCGAGGAACCCTTCGGCCCAATTGCGCCGATCACCACATTTACCGACTATGACGAGGTAATGGAGCGCGCCAATGCGTTGCCCTTCGGGCTGGCGGGCTATGTGTTTTCCAACGACCTCGGCCTAGCCACGCGCGCCTCTGAGGATCTCGAACTTGGCATGGTCGGCGTGAACGAAATGCTGCTGGCCACCGCCGAGGCCCCATTCGGTGGCATCAAGGAAAGCGGCATGGGACGCGAAGGCGGGTCGCTCGGCGTCCATGACTATCTGAACCCCAAATACATCAAGACCAAACTGCCGGAGCTGGGCGCATGAGCGACGACAAGGACCAGGGCCTCGCCCGTGGGCTGACCAACTATGGCGACCGGGATTTCTCGGTCTACCTGCGCAATTCCTTCGCGTCCTCCATGGGCTATTCCAAGGAGGTGCTGAAGAAGCCTATCGTCGGCATCGCCAACAGCTTTTCCGGCTTCAACAACTGTCACCGCCACTTTCCCGAACTGATCGACGCGGTGAAGCGCGGCGTTTTGCTCGGCGGCGGGCTGCCCATAGAATTTCCGACGATCTCTCTGGGCGAGGTGTTCCTGAACCCCACCAGCCTGAAATTCCGCAACCTGATGTCGATGGACACCGAAGAAATGGTCCGCGCCCAACCGATGGATGCGGTGGTGCTGGTCGGTGGCTGCGACAAGACGGTGCCCGCGCAGCTGATGGGCGCGGCCTCTGCCGATCTGCCGGCGGTGCAACTGGTGGCGGGGCCGATGATGACCTCGCGCTATCAGGAGGAGCGGCTTGGCGCCTGCACTGATTGCCGCCGCTTTTGGGGCAAGTTCCGCGCGGGCGAGATCGACGCGACCCAGATCGGCGATATCGAGGGGCGGCTGGCGACCACGGCAGGCACCTGTGCGGTGATGGGCACGGCGTCGACCATGGCCTGCATCTCGGAAACGCTAGGCATGTCGCTGCCAGGTACGGCGGCGATCCCGGCGGTTCATGCCGACCGGCTACGCGCGGGCGAAGCCTCTGGCCTTGCAGCAGCGCGGATGATCGACCATCCGATCCGCCCGAGCCAGGTGATCACCGAAAAATCCGTCGAAAACGCGCTTCGGATGCTGCTAGCTATCGGCGGGTCCACCAATGCGATCATCCATCTGACGGCCGTTGCCGGTCGGCTCGGGATCAAGATCTCGCTCGAACGGCTGAACGAACTGTCCGACACGACGCCGGTTCTGGTCAATCTCAAGCCCGTGGGTCAGCATTACATGGAGGATTTCTTCTTCGCCGGTGGCGTGGGCGCGGTGCTGCGCGAGCTTAAACCGCTTCTGCATCTCGACACGCTGACAGTCGCGGGAACGACGCTTGGCGACCGGCTGGAGGAAGACCCCGGCTATGTCGATCATCGGATTATCTCGAAGGCCGAAGCCCCGCTGGAACCGCAGGGCGGACTTGTTGCACTCTTCGGCAATCTCGCCCCGCGCGGTGCGATCCTGAAACGCTCCGCCGCCGATCCGACGCTGTTCGAGAAGGAAGGCCGCGCGGTGGTCTTCACCTCGCTGGAAGATCTGGCAAACCGCGTGGATGACCCTGATCTCGACATCACCAAAGACGATTTCATGGTGTTGCAGAACGCAGGGCCCAAAAGCGCCTCCGGCATGCCAGAGGCGGGCTATTTGCCGATCCCGAAGAAACTCAGCTCAAAGGGCGTCAAAGACATGGTCCGCATCTCAGATGCGCGCATGTCGGGCACGGCTTTTGGCACCATTGTGCTGCATGTGGCGCCCGAGGCGTCAGTTGGTGGTCCGTTGGCATTGGTGCGCAATGGCGACCGGATTCGGCTGTCGGTGGCCAACAAGTCCATCGAGCTGCTGGTGGACGACGATGAACTTGCCCGCCGCCGTGCCGAATGGCAGCCGGTGAACGTCCCGCCAGAGGAGCGGCGCGGCTATGACCGGCTCTATGCGGAAACCGTGCTTCAGGCCGATGCGGGATGCGACTTCGATTTCTTACGGCCGCTCGGCGAAACCGACGACTGAATAACCAGGAGAAAACCGATGAAATTTGGCGTGCCCAAAGAGGTGGCCGCGGGGGAAACACGCGTCGCCATGACCCCGGATTCTGCCCGTATGATCCAGAAATTGGGCTATCAGTGCCTGATCGAAGCCGGGGCAGGTGAAGCGGCGGGATTTTTGGACGCAGACTATGAAGCTGCCGACGTTCAGGTGATCGCCACGGTGGAAGACCTTTGGAAAGAGTCTGACATTATTGCGAAGGTTCGCATTCCGAATGCCACTGAGCTGAAGCGGCTGACGTCTGATAA
>NZ_JBPBBA010000046.1:0-25984 GCF_050896395.1 Nioella aestuarii
GGTCATTGCGCTTTACTGGTCTTGGGAGGCGGTTCATGTGTCCTGGACCTTTGGGTCGGTCACTCATGGTCTGAGGATTGGCTACTACTTCTTCCTCTTCGCCGTTCCCTTCGGCTTCGCCCTCGTCATCTTCCGACTGGTGCAGTCGTTCCTTCGTGACATTTCTGATCTTCGTAGCGGCCGGCCCGTTTACGAAGGCGACAAGCTCTTCGATTAAGGGAGGATTTCGCCATGATGTGGCAAGCACTTCAGGAAACCTCCCTTCAGCTTGGTTGGGATTTCTACGGCCCCGTTATCATCTTCGTCATTCTGGTCGCCCTGGCCGTACCTGTCTGGGCCTCGATCGGTGTATCGACGATCCTCATGCTGGTCTGGTCCGGCGCGCTGCCGCTCAGCCTGTTGGGCGAGAAGCTGTTCACCGGCATCGACGCCTTCGCCCTGACGGCTGTGCCGCTCTTCATTCTGACGGGTGACGTGCTGGTACGAACCGGGCTTTCCCGAAAGTTCCTGGACGTCGCCGAGGCACTGACCTGTTGGGCGAAAGGCGGCTTCGGCTCCGCCACCGTCCTGGTCTGCGGCATGTTCGCGGCGATTTCGGGCTCTGATGCGGCAGGTGCTGCCGCCGTTGGCCGGATGACCATCGACCGGCTGGTCGAAAGCGGCTACCCGCGCCCTTATGCCTGTGCGCTCGTCGCAGCAGGGGCCTGTACCGGCATTCTGATCCCGCCCTCGATCGCCTATATCATCATCGGTCTTGTCCTGGGTATAGCCGTGTCGACCCTGTTCCTCGCGGCGCTGATTCCCGGCATCCTGATCCTTCTGTCGATCCTCGCAACCAATGTGGTGATGAACCGCCTGAATGCCTGGGAAGGCGGCGGCATCATGACACCTGCGGAATGGCGTGCGAACCTGTGGCGGACGATCAAGTCCGGCTGGTACGCCTTCCTGGTGCCCGGCATCATCTTCTACGGCATCTTCTCGGGTCGCCTGACGCCGACCGAGGCCGGGGCCGTGGCCGTGGTTGTCACCATCCTGATGGGCTTCATTCTGGGCACGCTCAAGCTGTCTGACTTCCCCGCCATGCTGGTGAGTTCCGCAAAGGTGAACGGGGTCATCCTGCCCATTATCGCCTTCTCGATCCCGTTGGCCGAAGCGCTGGCAATCATCGGTGTGCCGCAGGGCTTCGTCGGTGCACTGACATCGCTGAGCGACAATGAGTACGTGCTCATTGCTATGATGGTTCTCATCCTGATCGCGGCTGGCTGCGTCATGGAGACCACGCCCAACATCGTGATCCTCGCTCCGATCCTGAAGCCGCTGGCTGACAATATCGGCATGAACGAAGTGCAGTTCTGTATCATGATGATCACCGCGCTTGGTGTTGGCTTCATCACCCCGCCGCTCGGGCTCAACCTCTTCGTGGTGTCAGGCATCACAGGTGAGTCGATCCTCAAGATTGCGTACCGGGCCATCCCGTTCGTGTTCTTCATGCTGATCGTGACGCTGCTGATCGCCTACGTTCCCGCGATCTCCACCTCCCTTCTTCCAGATCTATACAGGTAACCGAAATGCCCAGAGAGTACCTAAAGAAAGCCACCCTCACCTCGAAGAGCGATGCCTCCGAGACGCACAAGATCGTGCAGGGCATCCTCGACGATATCGAGGCGGGCGGGGATGCCAAGGCGTTGGAATATGCTGCCAAGTTCGACAAATACGAGGGCAGCATCATCCTGAGCCCTGAGGAGATCGAAGCCGCCTGTGCACTGGTTTCCGAGAAGCTCAAGGCGGATATCCGTTTCGCCCATGACAACGTCAAGCGGTTTGCCGAACGGCAGAAGGAAACCGTCGCCAACGTCGAATACGAGGTTGTGCCGGGTCTGGTCGCTGGTCAGAAAGCGATCCCGGTTGATGCGGCTGGCTGCTATGTGCCCGGCGGCCGTTACAGCCACGTGGCCAGCGCGATCATGACGGTGACAACCGCCAAAGTCGCGGGTTGCCGTCACATCACCGCCTGTTCGCCTCCGCATCCCGGCGTTGGTGTGGCACCCGCCATTGTCTATGCGGCCCATATCTGCGGCGCCGACAAGATCATGGCCATGGGTGGCGTGCAGGGCGTTGCAGCGATGACCTTCGGCCTTTTCGGGCTGCCCAAGGCCAATATCCTTGTTGGCCCCGGCAACCAGTTCGTGGCCGAGGCAAAGCGCATCCTCTTTGGCCGTGTCGGCATCGACATGATCGCAGGCCCGACCGACAGCCTTATCCTTGCAGATGCAACCGCCGATCCGCTGGTTGTGGCAACCGATCTGGTCGGGCAGGCCGAGCATGGCTACAACTCGCCCGTCTGGCTGGTGACTGACACACACGCGGTCGCGGAAGAGGTCATGCGTCTTGTGCCCGATCTGATCAATGATCTGCCCGAGGTGAACCGCGACAACGCAACCGCCGCCTGGCGCGACTACGCCGAGGTGATCTTGTGCTCGGATCGCGAGGAAATGGCCGCAACCTCCGACGACTATGCGCCCGAACACCTGACGGTGCAGGCCGAGGATCTTGATTGGTGGCTCGACCGGCTGACCTGCTATGGCTCGCTTTTCCTTGGGGAAGAGACCACCGTGGCGTTCGGTGACAAGGCGTCTGGCACAAACCACGTTCTGCCCACCTCCGGTGCTGCGAACTACACCGGAGGGCTGTCGGTTCATAAATACATGAAGATCGTGACCTGGCAGCGTGCCACCCGAGAGGGCGCCAAGCCGGTGGCCGAAGCCACTGCGCGGATTGCCCGGCTAGAGGGGATGGAGGGCCACGCCCGCACGGCCGATATCCGGTTGCAGAAATACTTCCCTGACGAGGTCTTCGACCTCAGCGCCGAGGGCTGACATGGACCATCCATTCGGCCTCTTCGACCTGACGGGCCACGTGGCCTGCGTCACCGGGGCCAGTTCCGGCCTTGGGCGTCGGGCGGCGTCGGTGTTGGCATCGGCAGGCGCGCAGGTCGTGGGGGTTGCCCGACGGGCAGAGGCGCTGGCCGACTGGCAGGCGGAAACAGGGGAGCGGGCTGCCGTGGTGGCCTGTGACCTGGCCGACCGTGCCGCGCGGGAAGGACTTGCAGAGCGTCTGTCCGCCCCGTTCGGTGCGCCCGACATCCTGGTGACGGCGGCGGGGGTGAATACCCGCCAGCCCGCCGATGACGTGACCGAAGAGGGCTGGGACCTGACGCTGGAGCTGAACCTCTCGGTGCCGTTCTTCCTCGCTCAGATGCTCGCGCCGGCGATGAAGGACAAGGGCTGGGGCCGGATCGTCAATTTTGCTTCGCTGCAATCGACCCGCGCCTTTCCGGGCGGCATCGCCTACGGCGCCAGCAAGAGCGGCATCGCACAGCTGACACGCGCGATGGCCGAAGCGTGGTCGCCTCACGGCATCACCGCAAACGCCATTGGGCCGGGGTTTTTCCCGACCGAACTGACCGGGGCCGTCTTCAGCGACCCTGACCGAGCCGCCCGTAACGCGGCGCAGACCTGCATTGGCCGCAATGGCGACTTGTCCGATATCGACGGGCCGCTTTTGTTCCTGGCCTCGAACGCCTCGGCCTACGTGACCGGGCAGATCCTGATGGTGGACGGAGGGTTCACAGCGAAATGAAAGCGCTTGTCTATACCGGCCCCGAGGCCCTGATGGTCACCGACTGCCCCGATCCGGTTCCGGGTGCGGGCGAGGTCTTGATCCGCGTCGACAGTGTTGGCATCTGCGGGTCCGATATGCACGCCTTTCTGGGCCATGACGAACGGCGCCCGGCGCCGCTGATCCTTGGGCATGAGGCGGCGGGCGTGATCATGGGCGGCCCGCGTGACGGCGAGCGTGTGACGATCAACCCACTGGTCACTTGCGGCACATGCAAAGCTTGCACTACGGGGCGCGAAAACCTGTGCGGTTCGCGTCAGATCATCTCGATGCCGCCGCGCGAAGGGGCTTTTGCACAGCTTGTGGCGATGCCCGTGCGCAACCTTGTGACAGTACCGGACCATGTGACGCTGGATCAGGCGTCGCTGGCCGAACCCATTGCCTGTGGCTGGCACACGGTGCGGCTGGTGCTCGATGTGCTGCGGGATGATCCGCTGGAGGATCTGACTGCCCTGGTTATCGGCGGCGGCCCCATCGGGGTTGGCGCGGCGCTGAGCCTGATCGCGCAGGGTGTTACACAGGTGCAGGTGATCGAGCCCAATCCGATCCGGGCTGACTACCTGATGAAACGCGGCTTTGACGTGATTGCACCCGATGATCTGGCACCTGATCATATGGTCGATCTGGTGATCGATGGGGTGGGCTACCCCGCCACGCGCGCCACTGCTTCTGCCCATACCCGCCCCGGTGGCGTCATTGGTCATATCGGCCTTGGGGCGTCTGAAGGCGGGCTCGATATCCGCCGGATGACCCTGCAGGAGATCACCTTCATCGGCACCTATACCTACACCGCGCAGGATTTCCGCGACACCTGTGCGGCCATGTTCTCCGGTGCGCTCGGCCCCCTCGACTGGACCGAAACGCGCCATTTGGCAGAAGGCCAGCAGGCCTTTGCCGATATCCGGGGCGGCAGCGTGCCGGCCCCGAAAATCATTCTCAAACCCTGACACGAGGAAAGAAGACCAATGTCAAATATCCCGCATCTTCTGGTGCATGATCACGAAGACAATGTCGGCGTGGTCGTGGTCGAGGGGCTCACCGCAGGCACCGAGATGTTCTGCTGCGTGACCCATGACAACTCTACCTTCACCCTGACCGCCGGGGCCGATGTGCCGATTGGGCACAAAATCGCGCTCAAGGATCTCAAGGCTGGCGACACTGCCATCAAATATGGCGAGGACATCGGCAAGATTATCGCCGACATCCCCAAGGGCGCCCACGTCCACACCCACAATTGCAAAACCAAGCGCTGGTAAGGAACCAAGGACATGGCATCGAAATATTCCAACATCACCTTCATGGGATACCGGCGCGAAAACGGCCGCGTGGGTGTGCGTAACCACGTGATCATCCTGCCCGTCGACGATATCTCGAACGCGGCCTGCGAGGCTGTGGCCAACAACGTCAAAGGCACCATGGCGCTGCCCCACGCCTATGGCCGCCTTCAGTTCGGCGAAGACCTTGAGACGCATTTCCGCACCATGATCGGCACCGGGTCCAACCCCAATGTGCATTCGGTCGTGGTGATCGGGATCGAGCCGGAATGGACCAAGCGCATCGCTGACGGTATTCGCACCACCGGCAAGGAAGTGGCCGAATTCTCGATCGAGCAGAAGGGCGATTTCGAGACCATCCGTGCCGCCAGTTGGGCCGCCAAGGACTTCGTCCACAAGGCAACCGAAGTGCAGCGCGAAGAGTGCTCGATCTCCGAGCTTTGGGTCTCTACCAAATGCGGCGAAAGCGACACCACCACCGGTCTCGGGTCGTGCCCGACGGTCGGCAACATGTATGACAAGCTGCTGCCCGAAGGGATCACCGGTTTCTTTGGCGAGACCTCGGAAATCACCGGGGCCGAGCACATCTGCCAGAAGCGAGCCATCAATGAGGAAGTGGGTGAACGCTGGTACAAGATGTGGAAGGCCTATCAGGACGAGGTGATTTTTGCTCATCAGACCGATGACCTCTCCGACAGCCAGCCCACCAAAGGCAACATCCTGGGCGGTCTGACCACCATCGAGGAAAAAGCGCTTGGCAACCTCGAAAAGATCGGGCGCACGTCGCAATATATCGACATTCTCGACCCGGCCGAGCAGCCGAAGTCGGGCGCGGGGCTCTACTTCATGGACAGCTCTTCGGCCGCTGCCGAATGCGTGACCCTGATGGCCGCCGGTGGCGCCGTGATCCACACCTTCCCCACCGGGCAGGGCAATGTGGTCGGGAACCCGATCGTTCCCGTGATCAAGATCACCGCGAACCCGCGCACCGTGCGCACCATGGGCGAGCATGTGGATCTGGACGTGTCTGGCATCCTGCGCCGGGATCAGACCATCGAAGAAGCGGGTGATGCGCTGATCGAGATGATCCGCCGCACAGCCAATGGCCGCCACACGGCGGCAGAAGCGCTCGGACATCGGGAATTCTCGATGACCAAGCTCTATCGCAGCGCATAAGCGCACCTGTTTCCGGGCGATGGATCCTCCTGCCGCCCGGAGGCACGATTGGACATGACCATGACCCAGACCCGACGCATTGGTCTTGCCGATGCGACAGACCTTCTGATGCGCGCGTTCCGTGCCTGTGGCCTGTCCGCAGATGCGGCCCAGTCTGTTGCGACGGCGCTTGTCGCTGCCGAAGCGGAAGGGCAGGTCGGGCATGGGTTTTCACGGCTGGCCGATTATGCGGCGCAGGCCAAGTCGGGCAAGGTCAATCCGCACGCCACCCCGCGCTGCTGGAACCTGTCCGCAACGCAGCTGGCGGTTGATGCCGATCACGGCTTTGCCTTTCCAGCTCTTGATCTGGCACTGGATCGCGGGTTGGACATGGCAGATGATTTCGGCATGGCCTCAATGGCGATCACCCGGTCCCATCACGCAGGTGCGTTGTCTTTGCAAGTGGACCGCATCGCGCGGGCCGGGTTCATCGGGCTGATGACTGCCAACACGCCCAAAGCCATTGCCCCATGGGGCGGCGCCACGCCGGTCTATGGCACCAACCCGATTGCGTTTGCCGCCCCGCGTGATGGCTCCGATCCGCTGGTCATTGACCTGTCACTGTCACGGGTTGCGCGCGGCAAGGTGCTGCACGCGAAAAAGACCGGTGCAACGATCCCCGAAGGGTGGGCCTTGGACGCGTCAGGCCAGCCCACGACAGACCCCGACGCAGCGCTAAGCGGGTCCATGCTGCCAATAGGAGGGGCCAAGGGCACGGCTTTGGCGCTGATCGTGGAAATCCTGTCGGCCGTCCTGACAAGTGCCCGGTTCAGCGCCGAGGCGTCTTCCTTCTTTGCCGCAGACGGATCACCGCCCGGTGTCGGGCAGTTCCTGCTGGCAATCAAACCCGCTTCGCCGCAGGGCGATTTCGCAGAGAGACTACAAGAGCTTCTGACGCTGATCTCGGCACAGGACGGCACCCGTCTGCCAGGGGACCGGCGGAAAAAGCACCTGCAAGACGCGACGGCCAATGGCATTGCCGTTCCTGACCACTATCTGGCGCTGGCTGAAGACCTGGCCAATACTCTCCCGGCATAGGCCGGGACACCGCAAGAAAAGGAGACGACCCATGTACAAAAAGATCATCGTGTCACTGGCGCTCGATCAGGGGTTCGGCCCCCGCGCGCTGGAATTGGCCCGAAAGCTGAAATCCGAAGACGGCGAGATTGTTGCGGTGCACGTTTTCGAGCCGCTCCACGGATCTGTCAGCGCCTATGTGTCCGAGGATGCCGTCAAGCAGGCCATGGATAAAGTGCGTACCGCGCTGGCCGAGAAGATCGGAGACGCCGCTGATGTCACGCCCGTGATCATCAAGGGCCATTCCGGTCGGTCCGTGACGGACTATGCCAAAAAAGAGGGCGCAGATCTGATCATCGTCGGCTCGCACAAGCCCGGCATCGGTGACTTCCTTCTCGGGTCCACGTCCGCCCGGATCGTGCGCCACGCGTCATGCGCGGTGCATGTCCTGCGCTGATCAGGGTGTGACCACGACCTTGCCGGTGGATTTGCGGGACTTGAGCAGCGCCATCGCATCCGCGGCCTGATCCAGCGGGTATGTCGCCCCGATATGGGGCTTCAGCCCGCCCGCCTCGTACATCGCGAACAGCTCTGCCAGGCTGGCGGTCAGGATCTCCGGCGCGAAGGCCATATAGCCGCCCCAGTACAGCCCGATCACGTCGAGGTTCTTGACCAGCAGGATATTTGCCGGGATCTGGGGCACCTCGCCGCTGGCAAAGCCGATGGGAATAAGCCGTCCGCCAGGATTGGTCGCACGGAGCGCCGCCTTGAACTGCTCGCCGCCCACGGCGTCGTAAACCACGTCGGCACCGCCAAGCGCCTTCACCTCGGCGCGGATGTCCTGGCTATCGCTGTCGATCAGATGCGTGGCCCCTGCGGTGCGGGCCACCTCCAGCTTGGCCGCGCCACGGGCACAGGCGATGACTTCTGCCCCCATGCGTGCGCCGATCTCTACCGCCGTCAGCCCGACACCGCCCGCCGCCCCTAGAACCAGCAGCCTTTCACCCTTCTGCAACCGCGCCCGGTGGCCAAGCGCCAGATGCGATGTGCCATAGGCCACAAGAAACCCTGCCGCTTCCTCAAATGGCATCGCGTCGGGAATTGGAATCATCCGCGACACCGGGAAGCACCCCGCCTCGGCCAGCCCACCCTGACCCGCGAACACGGCGACGCGGGTGCCGGGGGCAGGGCCGTCAGTGTCGGGGCCAAGCGCCTCAACCATTCCAGCGATTTCCATGCCCATGGTGAAGGGCGGCTCTGGCGTGTCCTGATAGCTGCCCTTCACCATCAGAAGATCCGCGAAATTCAGCCCGCAGGCCGCGATTCGGACCAGCGCCTCGCCCTTGGCCGGTGCGGGCGTCTCTACCTCTTGGACGGCTGGGGCTGTGTCGAAACTGTTCAGGCGAAAGGCGCGCATCCTTGGTCCTCCTACGGGAAACACGGCGCAGGCTAGCGTCCTTGCGGCCTGATGCAACCGGGACAATGCGTCCCAATGCAAAGCTCAGCAGGATGACTATTGTATGTGACAAGTAAATTTGGCGGCGTGACATCCACGCAAACCACCCTATGTATCTCGTGAAACCCGAGAGAGCCTTGGCCCCGCCCGCCCGCTGCGACAGGAGACAGCTATGAAACACCCGGTTGATATCCACGTAGGCAAACGTGTGCGCCACCGTCGTTGGATGGTGGGGATGACACAGCAGCAATTGGCGGAACGGGTTGGCATCAAGTTCCAGCAGATCCAGAAATACGAGACGGGTATGAACCGTGTCAGCGCCTCTCGGCTGTGGGAAATCGCTGCCGCGATGGAGGTGCCGGTGAGCTTCTTTTTCGAAGGTCTTGAAGGAGGGGTAGAGACCGGCGCAACCCTGCCGGGCGATGTTCTGGCGGATAAAGAGGCGCTGGAGCTGGTCCGCTCCTATTATGCGATCCCGGAAAATCAGCGTCGGCAGCTTTACGAACTGGCGCGCGTTCTGTCCGGGGCTGCTGCCTGAGCGATGGCTTGACGGGCGCTGCGCCCCATGCCAACCGGGATGGGTGTTCTTGAAAGACAGGCTCGCCCATGCTGACCCGTTCTACCATTTCCACTGATCTCACGGCCGAGTTGCTGTCCACGGGCCGCGCCCTGGCCGATGCCGCCCGTGCGGCAACCTTGCCGCATTTTCGCACTGCAGGGCTGTCTGCCGAGAACAAGATGGATGGCGGATTCGATCCAGTCACCGTCGCCGACCGTGACGCTGAATCCGCCATGCGCGCGGTGCTGGCGGAACGTCGCCCTGAAGACGCAATTCTGGGTGAGGAACACGGCAAGACCGAGGGGACGAGCGGCCTGACTTGGGTGCTCGATCCGATTGATGGCACGCGCGGGTTCATTTCGGGCACGCCCACCTGGGGGGTGTTGATCGGCTTGCAGGATCACGCGGGCCCCTTTTATGGCATCATCGACCAGCCCTTCATAGGAGAGCGCTTCGAAGGCGGCTTGGGGCAGGTGGTTGTGACGGGTCCGCAAGGACAAGCCCTGCTTGGCACGCGCCCTGCGGGATCACTGTCGCAGGCGACACTGTTCACCACTTTTCCAGAAGTCGGGACCGATGCGGAACGGCTGGCCTTTGAACGCGTCCGCGACCGGGTGCGGCTGACCCGGTATGGGATGGATTGCTACGCCTATGCGCTTTTGGCGGCGGGGCAGGTGGATCTTGTGATCGAGGCGGGGCTGAACGCCTATGATATCTGTGCGCCCATTGCCGTGATCGAGGCGGCGGGCGGCATTGTCACCGATTGGCAGGGCGGTCCGGTGCATCAGGGCGGGCAGGTTCTGGCCGCGTCCAGCGCGGCATTGCATGGCGAGGCCCTGAAACTGCTTCAGGCTGTCTGAGACTTGAGGCTGACCACCGCATCGGCATAATCTCTGCCTGCGGTGACCCGAGTCCTTTGCCCGTCTTCTGTCGGCCCGCCCTTAACCTCTCACCGAAACGGGCTTCGGAACCTTGAGGGCTGACATGACAGATACCATTATCAAATCCGCCGGTTGCATCCTGACGATGGATGACGCCGCAACCGAACTTGCGGGCGCCGATATCCGCATTCGCGACGGTGTGATCGCTGAAATTGGACATGGGCTGGAGGGGGGCGAGTTCCACCTTGCAGAAGGGTGCCTTGTCACGCCCGGTCTGGTGAACACCCATCATCACCTTTACCAAAGCCTGACCCGCGCGGTGCCCGCTGCGCAGGACGCGCTGTTGTTTGGCTGGTTGCAGACGCTCTACCCGATCTGGTCGCGCTTTGGGCCCGAAGAGATGTTCGTATCCGCCCAGACCGGGCTGGCTGAACTGGCGCTGTCCGGGTGCAGCCTGACCTCTGATCATCTGTATCTTTACCCCAATGGCGCGCGGCTGGATGACACGATCGCTGCCGCCTCCGAAATCGGAATGCGGTTTCACCCCACAAGGGGTGCGATGAGCATCGGGGAAAGTGACGGCGGTCTGCCGCCCGATAGCCTTGTTGAGCGGGAAGAGGCCATTCTTGATGATTGTATCCGTGTCGTTGACGCCTTCCACGATCCGGCAGAAGGCTCCATGTGCCGGGTCGGGATCGCGCCCTGTTCTCCTTTTTCGGTCAGTCGCGACCTGATGCGCGATGCGGCGCTGCTGGCCCGCGACAAGGGGGTGATGCTGCACACCCATCTGGCAGAAAATGATGAAGATATTGCTTACTCCTTGGAAAAATTCGGCTGCCGTCCGGGCCAATATGCCGAGGATCTGGGATGGACAGGTGATGATGTCTGGCATGCACACTGTGTGAAGCTCGACGGACAAGAGATTGATCTGTTTGCGAAAACAGGCACGGGCGTTGCCCATTGCCCCTGTTCTAACTGCCGGCTTGGTTCGGGAATTGCCCCGGTGCGCAAGATGCGTGACGCGGGTGTGAAGGTGGGTCTTGGGGTCGATGGTTCAGCCTCGAACGACTCGGGCAATCTGATCGCGGAGGCGCGTCAGGCGATGCTGCTTCAACGGGTGGCACAAGGGGCCGACGCGATGAGCGCGCGAGAGGCTCTGCGGATTGCCACGCGTGGTGGGGCCGAGGTGTTGGGACGCAGTGACTGCGGGCAGATCGCCGTTGGAAAACGGGCCGATATCGCGATCTGGGACATGAAAGGAATCGAGGCTGCGGGCAGTTGGGACATGGCGGCGATCCTGCTGGCGGGACCGATGAAAACCCGCGACCTTTTCGTGGAAGGCCGCAAAATCGTCTCAATGGGGACACTTTTGAGCGTGGATTTACCTGTTCTTATGGAAAAGCAACGCAAGCTTGCCTTGGCCCTTGCGATGTGAGTCTCTGATACCCGTGGGGGCGGAACAGGATAGCGACAATGCGTTTACAGATTGTGTCCCTTCTGGCAGCAGCCCTGCTGACGGCTGGTTGCATGGGTAATACAACAGCACCCTCGGCCACGCGGGCCATTCCGGTCAGTGCACCGCTCGGGTCCCATGGCGGCGTCGTCGCCATGTTGAACCAGCAACGCAGTTCCGCCGGCCTCGCACCGGTCAGCCGCTCTCGACAGTTGGATCGTGTGGCCATGGGTCATGCGCAGGATCAGATGCAGGGCGGGTTCTTCGGCCATCGCGGATCGAACGGGTCCAATGTTCACGCGCGGATGCAAAGTGCCGGCTACAATGCTTGCCTGTCGGCGGAAAACATCGCCATGGGCCAGACCAGCGAAGCGGCTGTCATGGGCGATTGGATGGCATCCTCCGGCCATCGCGCCAACATCCTGCACCCGCGGGCCGAACAATTCGGCTTTGCGCAGGTAGGTGATCATTGGGTGATGGTGCTTGCCCGGCCCTGCTGAAGGGGGGCTTGCCAACTCGGCACGGGCCGCTCAGACCTTGCGGCCCGCGACCCTGACCTCTGCAATCGCGCGATCATCACCCATCATGATGGTTGGGAAAAGCGCTTCCCAGATCGTATCGGCCCGCACGGACCGTTGTGCGATAGCAGGTGTCGAGGCAAGATCGAGCACCACCAAATCTGCCTCCATCCCCTTCGCGACGCTGCCGACCTTGTCGTCGATCATAAGCGCGCGGGCAGAGCCTTGGGTCGCCAGCCAGATCAGTTCCGCGGGATGCAGGGCACGGCCCCGAAGCTGACCGATCTCATAGGCCGCGGCCATGGTGCGCAGCATCGAGAAGCTCGACCCGCCGCCGGTATCCGTAGCCAGCCCGACGCGGATTGACCCACCCGCAAGCCCCATATCGAACAGGCCCGAGCCAATGAAGGTGTTCGAAGTCGGACAATGGATCAGCGCCGCGCCGACCTCCCTCAGCCGGTCAATTTCGCGCGGCTCCAGATGGATGGCGTGGCCGTAAAGCCCGCCCGCTCCTAGTAGCCCATGAGCCTCATAGGTGTCGAGATAATCGCGCGCCTCTGGATAAAGCCCTTTGACCCACTCAATCTCGTCGGTCTGTTCGCTCAAATGTGTCTGCATCAGGCAGTCAGGATGTTCGGCCCACAACGCGCCAAGCGCCGCCAGTTGCCCAGGGGTGGACGTGGGAGAGAAGCGAGGGGTGATGATATAGCCCAACCGGTCGACCCCATGCCATTTCTCAAGCAGCGCCTTGCTGTCGTCATAGGCCGCCTGCGCGCTGTCACGCAGCGCATCGGGCGCATTGCGATCCATACAGGTCTTGCCTGCCATCGCCCGCACCCCCCGTCGCTGTGCCTCGCTGAAATAGGCATCCACGCTTTCGGGATGGATGGTGCAGTAGCTGGCAACGGTGGTGGTGCCGTTGGACAAGGTCAGATCGAAATAGCGCGACGCGATCTCTTCTGCATAAGCGGGATCGGCAAAGCGCATTTCCTCGGGGAAGGTGTAGGTATTGAGCCAGTCAATCAGCCGTTTGCCCCAGGACGCGATCATTGCGGTCTGCGGATAATGCGCATGGGCATCGACGAAGCCGGGCAGGATCAGGCCACGTCCATGATCGACCACATCCGCACCGGGATGCGCGGCGCGCAGGTCGTCGGCCTGGCCCACATCGGCAATCAACCCGTCCCGGATCAGCACTGCGCCATGGCTGTCATGGCGGGCGCTTTCAATTCCGGCGACAAAGGGATCGGCGTCAAACCGCAGAAGCTGCCCAAGAAGGAGTGTGTCACGCATAATCTGTCCTTTCACCGGCCCGATCCCTGTCATATCCAAGGCTTCAGGGGTATGTTATCCGAAAAAGCGTTAAAGACTTTCAAGGCGGGGGCGAATGGCGAAAGACGAAATCCAGAAATCGGACCTGCCGGAGGACGCCTATGCGTTGGACGCCTCTCTCTATGACGATGTTCTGGATGCGATAGAGGCCCAGGACCCGGTCCGCATCGCTGCGCTTTTCGAACCGCTGCACCCTGCCGACATCGCCGACCTTCTGGAACAGATGTCTCATTCCGAACGCGAAGCCCTGCTTCTGTTCTGGAGCGAGGGGATCGACGGCGAGGTTCTGTCGGAACTTGACGAAGGCATCCGTGAGGATGTGATCGACCTGCTGCCGGCCCTGGTTCTGGCTGATGCCGTCCGGGACATGGAAAGCGACGATGTCGTCGACCTGCTGGAAGACCTCGAGGATGAGGAACAGCAGGCAGCCATTCTTGGCGCGCTGGACGACGCCGACCGGGCCGCCGTCGAAGAGGCGCTGACCTACCCGGAATATTCCGCCGGCCGACTGATGCAGCGCGAGGTTGTGCGGGTGCCGGAGTTTTGGACCGTGGGCGAAGCCATTGACTTCCTGCGGGCTGAAACGACCGAATTGCCGGAACAGTTCTACCACCTGATCCTTGTCGATCCGCGTATGAAACCCGTGGGCAACGTCACGCTCGGGCGGCTTCTGTCGACACAGCGGGCCGTTGCGCTGCGCGATATCGTCGAGGAAACATTCGTGCTGATCCCGGTCAGCCAGCCCGAGGCCGACGTGGCCTATGCCTTCAACCAGTATCACCTGATATCGGCTCCGGTGGTCGATGATGACGGGCGGCTTGTCGGCGTCATCACCATCGACGACGCCATGATCGTGTTGGAAGACGAAGCCGAAGAAGACATCCTGCGCCTGGCCGGTGTCGGTGAAGGCAGCCTGTCGGACAGAGTTCTGGACACGACGCGGCAACGCTTTCCCTGGCTGTTCGTGAACCTGATCACCGCGATCTTTGCATCGCTCGTGATTGCGCAGTTCGAGGACACGATTGCCCAATTCGTGGCGCTTGCGGTTCTGATGCCCATCGTGGCGTCCATGGGCGGCAATGCGGGGACGCAAAGCCTGACCGTGGCCGTGCGCGCCATTGCCACCAGGGACTTGACCGGATCGAACCTGATGCGCGTCGTCATGAGAGAGGCGGGGGTGGGCCTGATAAACGGGCTGATCTTTGCCGTCGTGATGGGGGCAGTCGGGCTCTTTTGGTTCGGCTCGGCAGCCCTTGGCGGCATCATCGCGGTGGCGATGGTGATCAATCTGGTTATCGCGGGGCTTGCAGGTATCTTGATTCCGGTCGCGCTCGATAAATTGGATATCGACCCGGCCCTGGCCTCTGGCGCCTTTGTCACGACGGTGACGGATGTGGTGGGGTTCTTCGCGTTTCTGGGGTTGGCGGCGGTGGTGCTGCTCTAATCTCTGAACGGGTCAGCCCGCGGGCACTTCCAGCGTGATCGTGCGGCCGCGTTTGACGTATTGCAAAGAGCTTTCACCAATAGCCGCGACCTGGCCGCCATCCAGCCGGTCCCCCACCTCAACCCTGACGAAGCGACCGGACGGCAAGCGCACCAATGCTCGCCTTGCCCCGGACGCGCCGCTGATGCCGATCAGGTTCAGGTTGCGCAGGTTGATGCTGCCGTCTTCAGCCGCGGCGCGCGTGACCGAGGCAGAGCTTGGAATAGCAGGTTGGACCGTGTCAGAGGCACTGGCCGCAACCGCCGGGGCGGGGCCGGAATTGCCCGCCGCGCGGGCCTGTTCCACCATCGTGTCGATATTGCCGGGCCGCGGGTTGGGCAGGAATGACACCGCAACGGCCAGGTCGCTGGCCGAGGTCACATCCCCCGGAGAGGCGTCCGCTGCCGCTTCTTCGGCCGCTGCTGCGGCCTCTTCCTGAAGCGACAAGGGACGGCTCTCGGGGCGGATTCCCGCAAGCTCGTCAAAGGTTATGCCCCCAAGGATCGCACGTTCGCGCTGTTCCTGAAGATCATCGGGGCGGGCTTCGGGGCGGAACGCTTCCAGCAGGGCGGTGTCCACCGCGCCGGGGGGAATGCCGCCCGGTTCCTCAACTGCGGCGGCTTCTGCCTCTGACGCGGCCGCGATGACAACCGATTCCGCCGCTGCAGCGGCCAGAACCTCGGGCGCATCGCGCGGGCGCGGGACGGCGGCAACCGGCGGCTGACCGGCATAGACAAGGATGCCATAGGGTGTCATCGCGCCTTCCGGGGTCGGGGCGACCATGGTGTCACGATCCAGCGCCAGAAGCGGGCCGGACAGGTCAGAATCGGCAGGCGCCGCCGGCAAATCACGCGATGGCAGGAAATTCGGGGTGGGAAGGGCAAAGGCGTCATGGACGGCGACGGTCGGGTCCAGCCCGGCGAAGACGACCTCCTCCAACACCGGTTCCGGGTCGGGCAGGGTGATGACCGGGGGACGCTGCCAGACGCCGGTCCGGGCGTAGAAATTCGCGTTCTCCTCTTCCGAGGGCAGCACCGTTTCCGGGTCGATGACCGGAGAGGCAACCGGAGCTGGCCCGAGATCCAGATCTTCGGCATCGATATCGGGCAAAAGCTCTGGTGCGAGCGGCGCGATAACCGGCACGCTCGGCGCATCTTCCGGCGTCAGGCTGGCCATAACCTCTGGCGCATCATCGGCAGATGGTGACGGGGTGGCCAGAAGCGGTTGATCCAGAACCTCAGGCTCGGTGTCGGCAATGATGATTTCATCTTGGTTGCCGAGCCCCATCCAGCGGCCAAGCGCAGTCTCAGGCAGGTAAAACGCGGCCCAAATCCCGACCAGTCCCAGAACCGCCAAAAGGATCAGCGTCAGAACAAGCCCGGTCTTGACCGACGGTCCCCGGCTGGTCGCTACCGATCCGCGCGCCAGAAGCCCGCCCATGATCGGGGCGTCCGCATCGGCGATTTTGGGTTCCGACCGGTTGCGCTTTGGTGGCGTAAAGCGGCGTCGCGCGCCGGTGTCCGGCGCGGGCGGGGTTATGGTTTCGGTTGCCGCGACAGTTTGTGCAGCGGCTGCGGGCTCTGCCTTTTTCTTGCGTCCGAGCCGGCCCAACCCCTTGCGCGTCGCGGGCTCCGCCGGCGGAGGTGATGGGCTGGCCGTGGCTGCAGGTTCCGTCGCCGGTTCTGGTGTGACAGTCGCGGCATCCGCATTCGGTGTTTCGCTGGCGTCCGCCTCGCCTTTGCCAAGCGAGCGCAGGCGCTTGCCGATGGAAGACCGCCCGTCCGTCAGACGCCCCGACAGGCCAGAAGCGGCGTCGCGCGCCTTTCCGGTGCCTTCGCTCAGCTGGCGACCGATCCCGGCCACCCGGTCTTTGAGGGAGGTCTTGTCTGCCCGCAAGCTTGGCGGTGGTCCGGCAAATGGGTTCGGTCCCGGTTCCGGTCGGTCCTCTGTCGGTCGGGCGGCAATCTGAGATTTGAGCCGCGCCAGCGGTGGCAATTGCGGTTCCGGCCCTGCAATCGAGGGGCGGGCGGGGGCGGTTTTCTTTCCGCCGCTCTTGCTGGCTTTCGGGGCGTCCGCCGTTGCAGGGGTCTTGCGTGCGGCGCGGCCAAAGACCGGTTCGGCCCGGTCGCCGGGGTCGTCCTTGCGATCCCGGGGCAACTCCGGATCTTTGGGGGCATCATCTGCCGAAACGTCTGCGCCCGGCCCAAACCGGGATTTTCGGCTGCGCACGAGACTGCCCGCTGCCTCCGGCTCTGCCGTTTTCCGCCGCGATCCAAACCCTGCGGGAACCTGAAGCGGCTCTTCGCTGGCCGGTGGCTCTGACGGGCCTTCGTCTGCGTTTTTTTTGGGAGCGGGCTCTGAGGGGGCGGGGGTGGGGGCAGGGGTGTCGGATGCTGCTGCCTCGACCTCCTCTGCGGATTCGTCGCTTTCCAGCTCCAGCTGTGTTGGCCCCGGCGTGACTTTTGCAACCGGTTCTGCCGGTGCAGGCGTGTCTTCGGCCGGTACGTCGGCGTCGTCTTTCGGCGCGTCACTATCGGACGGGGCCGGTGTTTCGTCTGCTACCGGTGCGTCACTGGCATCTGCAGCCTTGTCCGCCTCGTCCGCCTCGATCGGCGCATCGTTGACCGGTTGCTCTTCCTCCTCCACTGGGGCATCTTCCACCGGGGTCTCTGCCGTTTTGCGTGCCTTGTGCCAGGTGTCATGGCCGAACTCGATATCGGCAATCTCGGCGGTCCAGTCGATCGAGCGATCGAAATGCGCCACCCCGCGATAGCGATTATCAAGCGGACGTGC
Source organism: Nioella aestuarii (assembly GCF_050896395.1). Taxonomy (NCBI): domain Bacteria; kingdom Pseudomonadati; phylum Pseudomonadota; class Alphaproteobacteria; order Rhodobacterales; family Paracoccaceae; genus Nioella; species Nioella aestuarii. Next base: position 17,660 of record NZ_JBPBBA010000046.1, read on the forward strand.
GCCAAATCCGGCAGGGGTGAACCCGTGGCCGGTGGCAAACGCGCGCGCTTCTTCCAGCGTTTCCTGCGCGACAACCGCCAGCTTGACCCGGCCATCCTCTAACGGGAACCAGTCATAGGCCAACTGGTCCACGGGGTAGGGCGTCAGCCCATCCAGCCCGGCGCGGATCTGGTCCAGCCGGTCTTCGTCGTCGGGGCCCGGCGCCGTCAGCGATGTATACAGGATCTGATCATCGGGCAGGATCACAAGTGTTTCGAAATCCTTACCTGCCCGCTGTTCTGCCAGTTTGCGCAAGACAAGCAAGGACGCCCCCAGATCGGGAACATCCAATGCGGTATCGCCCAGAACGGCCCAGTGGCCTCCGGGCTGACGATGCGCCAAGGCAATGCCCTCGGGCGAAAGGAACAGCGCGAAATTTGGTGCCATTCAGGTCCTCTGAAGATCGGGGCCACTCAATTCACCGGGCCCCCTGCCTATCCCCCGCTCAATATCGCAGAACGCAGCCAAGCAAAACCCGATGCCCATCTGCCAGAGGCAAGTGGGCGGAATTCATCCTAAGCGGTTCACGGATAAGATCAAAGGAAAGTTACCATCTGATCTCCGAAGGCCCAAAACCCTCGACTAGCGTGACCATTTGGACAGGTCGGCGGACCCGCCTCCGCTGTGAGCCCATCAAAGCACCGGGCGCGCCCGTTAACCACAACGCGCGCGCCCGGCTCAGCTTGGTGAAACACCCTAGGGGGGTGCGCCGCAAGGCGACGGGGGCAGCGCCCCCATGCACCCCGTTTTCAGTCAGGCGGTGGCCTTGGTCAGGGCCTGATCCAGATCGTTGATCAGATCCTCTGCGTTTTCGATGCCGATCGACACACGCACAACATTCGGCGCGGCACCTGCGGCTTCCTGCTGTTCCGGCGTCAACTGCCGGTGCGTGGTCGAGGCCGAATGGATGATCAGCGAGCGCGTGTCGCCCAGGTTGGCGACGTGGCTGAAGATCTCCAGGCTGTCGACCAGCTTCACACAGGCCTCGTATCCACCCTTCACGGCGAAGGTGAAGAGCGCGCCAGCGCCTTTGGGGCAGACCGAAGGAATTCGGGCCGAATAAGGCGAAGATTCCAGCCCCGCATAGGTTACGTAGTCGACGCGGGGATCGTTCTCCAGCCAGGTGGCGACGGTCATGGCGTTTTCCACATGGCGTTCCATACGCAGGGACAGGGTTTCGATCCCCATCAGCGTGTAATGCGCTGCTTGCGGGTTCATGGTCATGCCAAGATCGCGCAGGCCGATGGCGATGGAATGGAAGGTGAAGGCCAGCGGGCCGAAGGTTTCGGCGAATTTCAGGCCGTGATAGGCTGGTTCCGGCTGTGACATGGATGGGAACTTGTCGGAAGCGGACCAGTCGAACTTGCCCGAATCCACGACGCAGCCGCCGGTGACGGTCCCGTTGCCGGTCAGGTATTTCGTGGTCGAATGCACAACCAGAGTGGCCCCGAGCGAGATCGGGTTGCACAGGTAGGGCGTGGCCGAGGTGTTGTCGATAATGAGCGGCACACCGGCGGCATCGGCCACATCTGCGATGGCGCGGATATCGGTGATGTAGCCGCCCGGGTTGGCGATGGATTCACCGAAAACCGCGCGGGTGTTGTCGTCAATCGCGTCCCGAACAGCGTCCAGATCGTCGAAATCAACAAATTTCGCGGACCAGCCGAAGCGCTTGATGGTCTGGCTGAACTGGGTGACGGTGCCGCCGTAAAGCCGGGTGGAGGCGACCACGTTGCAGCCGGGCTGCATCAGCGGGAACAGTGCCATGATCTGCGCCGCGTGACCGGAGGAACAGCACACCGCGCCAACACCACCCTCCAGCGTCGCGATGCGTTCCTGCAGAACGGCGACGGTGGGGTTCGTCAGGCGGGAATAGATATAGCCCACTTCCTGGAGATTGAAGAGCGCTGCGGCATGTTCCGCATCACGGAAGACATAGGCCGTGGTCTGGTAGATCGGCGTCTGCCGCGCGCCAGTGGCCGGGTCGGGCCGGGCGCCTGCGTGGATCTGAAGTGTATCGAAGCCGTAGCTGGGTCCGTCGGACATGGTGGGGTTCCTCCAAGAACAGAAATCCCGCAATCAATATGCGAAGGCCAAAGGTCGAACAACCATTCCCTTGCTGCGAAGAACGAATGTCATGACGGGCGCAAAAAGCGCAGATTGGCCGTTCTCGATAGAGCCGCAAAAGCAGGACGTTATTCCCAAGCGTGAGGTTCGCGCGGCCCAAGGGCTTTCGAAAGCCCTTTGAAAAGGCGTTTCGAAACGCCTTTGTCGCGTTACTCTGACGGCAGCAGCAACTCGTACCCCGCCTCGGCCAGGGCCGGGATCACCTGGTTGCGCAGGCTGCGTTGCACGATGGGGCCGCGGAAATGCAGGACGACCACACCTTCGTCATTGATGAAGAAGGTCTCGGGCATCGCCACAACGCCCCAATCGCGGCCATTGCGGGCCTCGGGGTCGGCACCGATGCGGTCATAGGGGTTGCCCAGATCCTCAAGGAAGGACAGCGCCTGCGAAGGCTGGTCACGGTAATTGATCCCGTAAAGCGGGTTCCCGGCCTCGGCCAGTGCGGTCAGGGTCGGATGCTCTGCCCGGCAGGGCGGGCACCAGCTGGCCCAGAAATTCAGGATGACCAGCCCGTTGCCGCGAAGGTCCTCATCCGACAGCCCTTCGAACTGGGCCAGCGGGCCAAGATCCAGCGGCGGGGCCGGGTTGCCCTCACGCGTTGAGGGCAGCGAGTCGGTATCGACGCCCTGCGCCTGATCGTCCTGGTTGTTCATCAGCTGAACAGCAGCCACCCCGAAAAAGCCGAGGGTCAGGACCAGCGGCAACACCATAAGCCAGTTGAATTTCATGCGGAGCCATCCCTGCGGTTTTCAGCCTCGCGCAATTGGCGCAAGACCTTTCGAGCCTTCCAGACCGATGCTGCAATCAGGATCACCAGAAGCGTGATGGCCGCGGCATAGGCGGACAGAACCTCGGTGGCGTAGCGACCCAGATCAGGCATCAGGCCATCCTTTCGCGCTGAATGAGGGCGCGCAGGCGGCGGGCGCGGATCTCGGTTCTTGTCCGATACAGCACAAGCGCCACAAACAGCGCCGCAAAGCCGATGATGCAAGTCCAGAGCGGATAGGCAAAGACATCGGCCACGTTCTCCTCCGCATCCATGGACAGCGATGCGCCCTGATGCAGCCCCTGGTTCCAGAACAGAAGCGCATAGCGCGAGATGACGGCGAACACAGTGCCCACGAGGCAGAGCACGCTGGTCAGGTCAGCCGCTGCATCGGGGTTTTCCACTGCTTCCCACAGCGCCATGTAGCCCAGATAAAACAGGAACAGGATCAGGAACGCCGTCAGGCGCGGATCCCATTCCCACCATGTGCCCCACATCGGCTGGCCCCAGATCGCCCCGGTAATGAGCCCGATGAGGGTAAATACCATGCCCACGGGGGCGGCGGCCTTGGCGGCGAGGGCGCTGACGTGATGGCGACGGATCAGCCAGATGAGAGAGGTCACCAGCATCATGAACCACGCGCTCGACCCCATGATCGCGGCGGGGACATGGATATAGATGATCTTGACGGTCGATCCCTGGCGGAAGTCATCGGGCGTGAAGAAGAAGCCCCAGATCAGGCCGCCCACCACGAGCACAGCCGCAATCGCAGACACCCAAGGCAGCAACGCGCCCGAGGTGGCCATGAACTTGCGAGGATTTGCGTATTCCCAGATCGACATGGGCGGAACTTACGTCGCGATTGTTGCGCTAACAATGGGTTGGAGTGCCGCGCCCCTAGCGCAGATTGACGCGGAGGGCCGCTGCGGCGGCAAAGGGCATGGCGGCGGCGGTCAAAAAGGTGATCCCGGCGAGCATAGCAAGGGGTGTGGCCGCGTCCATGCCGTCGGCACCGCGCCGGGCTGCTTCGGCCCCGAACAGCAGGGTCGGCACGTAAAGGGGCAATACAAGAAGAGATAGCAGAAGCCCGCCGCGCTTGAGACCGACCGTCAGCGCTGCGCCAAAGGTGCCGATGGCGGACAGGGCAGGGGTGCCAAGCGCCAGTGATGCGATGAGCCAGGGGAAGCCTTCGGGCGGCAGGTTCAGAAGGATTGCGAGCACCGGGGCGGCAGCGACCAGCGGCAATCCGGTGGTGATCCAGTGTGCGAGCGCCTTGATACCCGCCACGGCCTCCAGCGGCAGGGGCGAGGTGGCAAGGAGTTCCAGCGACCCGTCCTCCCAATCCAGCGCGAAGATCCGGTCGAGCGACAGAAGGCAGGCCAGCAAAGCCCCGATCCACAGGATGCCGGGGGCTATGCGGGTGATCATGCCGGTTTCGGGGCCTATGCCGAAGGGCATCAGGACGATGACGATCAGGAAGAAGGCGAGGCCAAGCCCGAACCCGCCGCCTGCGCGGATCGCGATGCGAAGATCTCGTATAAGAAGTCCGATCACAGCGCGCCCTCCGACAGGAAGGGATCTGCCTCATCCGCTGTCACTGGCTGGTTGCGCCGGGTGAAGGGGGCGATGTCAAGGCTGCGGGCGTTCGGCAGGCCAAGATCGATATGGGTGGCGATCACGGCGCTGCCGCCGCCCTTGAGGTGTGTTTCAACCGCGCGGGCGAAACGAGAGACGTTTTCCACGTCGAGCGACACGGTCGGTTCATCGAGACACCAGACGGGCCGGCCAGTGACCAGCAGCCGCGCCAGCGACAGGCGTCGTTTCTGTCCGGCAGACAGGTTGCCTGCGCGCCGGTCCAGCAACTCGCCCAGATCGAAGGCAGCAACCGCAGCGTCAATACCGGTCGCGCCGAACACCCCGGCCCAGAAGCGCAGGTTCTCGGCCACGGAGAGCTGCGCCTTCAGCCCGTCGGAGTGGCCCGCATAGGCGATGCCTTCGACCGGCGCATCTATGCGTCCCTTCAACGGCGGGGTCAGACCGGCAAGGGTGCGCAAAAGCGTCGTCTTGCCCGCGCCGTTGGGGCCGCGCAGGATCAGGGCCTCGCCCGGGGCGACGGCAAAGTTGACACCGGTCAGCACCTGAATGCCGCCACGGGCGCAGGAAAGGGATTGAACGCTCAGACTCATGCCCTCAGCCCTAGCGGAAAGCGGCCGCGTGGGGAAGCTTGGCAAAGGGTTCAAATCGGCGCATGGCGCAAGGCGTGCGAAAAACCGTCAAAATCTGTATGCAACGGCATACAAAATCGCCTCACCCCCCTTGAACGATTCCCATTATACTGGCATAGCCCGCCCAGCACGTACCCACATCGTCTGGAACGAGGGAGGCTCTCCATGCCCATCACTGTCGGTCAGGACACCGCAAAGACCCGCAAAACGCTTACGGTCGGCGATCAGTCCATTGCCTATTACTCCATCCCCGCCGCTGAAGCTGCCGGGCTTGGCACATTCTCCAAACTGCCTGCTGCTCTCAAGGTGGTTCTTGAGAACATGCTGCGCTTCGAAGACGGCAAGACCGTCTCGGTGGACGACATCAAGGCGTTTTCCGATTGGGCCGACAATGGCGGCAAAGGCGACCGGGAACTGGCCTATCGCCCCGCGCGCGTTCTGATGCAGGATTTCACCGGCGTTCCCGCCGTGGTCGACCTTGCGGCGATGCGCGATGGCATCAAGGCGCTTGGCGGCGACCCGCAGAAGATCAACCCGCTGAACCCTGTCGATCTGGTCATCGACCACTCGGTCATGATCGACTATTTCGGCAACCCACGCGCCTTCCAGATGAACGTGGATCGCGAGTATGAGCGGAACATGGAGCGTTACACGTTCCTCAAATGGGGTCAGAACGCCTTCAACAATTTCCGCGTTGTGCCGCCGGGCACCGGGATCTGTCACCAGGTGAACCTGGAATACCTGGCCCAGACCGTCTGGACCGATGTGGACCAGAACGGCGAAACCGTCGCCTATCCCGACACGCTGGTCGGCACCGACAGCCACACCACCATGGTCAACGGCGCAGCCGTTCTTGGCTGGGGCGTGGGTGGCATCGAGGCCGAGGCCGCGATGCTGGGTCAGCCGATTTCCATGCTGATCCCCGAGGTCATCGGCTTTGAACTGACCGGCGAGATGATGGAAGGCACCACCGGCACCGACCTGGTGCTGAAGGTCGTCGAAATGCTGCGTGCCAAGGGCGTTGTCGGCAAATTCGTCGAATTCTATGGCGCGGGTCTGGATCACCTGCCGCTCGCGGATCGGGCAACCATCGCCAACATGGCGCCTGAATACGGCGCGACCTGTGGTTTCTTCCCGATCGACGACGAAACCCTGCGTTACCTTCGCAACACCGGCCGCGAAGAGGCGCGCGTGCAGCTGGTCGAGGCCTATGCCAAGGAAAACGGGTTCTGGCGTGGTGCTGACTATGCGCCGGTCTATACCGACACGCTGCATCTCGACATGGGCTCCATCGTGCCCGCCATCTCCGGCCCCAAGCGCCCGCAGGACTATGTGGCGCTGACCGAAGCAAAAGCCGCGTTCGCCAAAGAGATGGAAGAGACCTTCAAGCGTCCAATGGGCAAACAGGTCGCTGTCGAGGGTGAAGATTACACGATGGAATCCGGTAAGGTCGTGATCGCGTCGATCACCTCCTGCACCAACACCTCGAACCCCTATGTGATGATCGGCGCGGGCCTCGTGGCGCGCAAGGCCGCCGCCCTTGGCCTAGATCGCAAGCCCTGGGTCAAGACATCGCTGGCACCCGGGTCCCAGGTGGTCAGCGCCTATCTTGAGGCCGCTGGCCTGCAGGAAGACCTGGACAAGGTGGGCTTCAACCTCGTGGGCTATGGCTGCACAACCTGTATCGGCAACTCCGGCCCGATCCAGCCGGAACTGTCCAAGGCGATTGCCGAGGGCGATCTGGTGGCAACCTCGGTCCTGTCGGGCAACCGCAACTTCGAGGGCCGCATCAGCCCCGACGTGCGCGCCAACTACCTGGCCTCGCCGCCGCTGGTTGTGGCCTATGCACTGGCCGGGACCATGGATATCAACCTGGCCACCGATCCGATTGCGCAGACCCCCGAGGGCAAGGATGTCTATCTGAAAGACATCTGGCCGACCACGAAAGAGGTTGCCGATCTGGTGGAGCAGACCGTCACGCGAGAGGCGTTCCTGTCCAAATATGCCGACGTCTTCAAAGGCGACGAGAAGTGGCAGGGCGTAGAAGTCACCGAGGCCGAGACCTATGACTGGCCCGCCTCCTCGACCTACATCCAGAACCCGCCCTATTTCCAGGGCATGTCGAAAGAGCCCGGCACCATCTCGAATATCGAGGGCGCCAAGGTCCTGGCGCTTCTGGGCGACATGATCACCACCGACCACATCAGCCCGGCAGGGTCTTTCAAAGACACCACCCCTGCCGGTCAGTACCTGATCGAGCGTCAGGTTCCGGTGCGCGAGTTCAACTCCTACGGGTCGCGCCGCGGCAACCACGAGATCATGATGCGCGGCACCTTCGCCAATATCCGCATCAAGAACGAGATGCTGGACGGGGTCGAAGGCGGCTACACCAAGGGCCCCGACGGTCAGGAGACCTCGATCTTCGAGGCGTCCATGGCCTATCAGGAAGCGGGCACGCCTCTGGTGGTCTTCGGGGGCGAACAGTACGGCGCGGGGTCGTCCCGTGACTGGGCCGCCAAGGGCACCGCTCTGCTCGGCGTCAAGGCCGTGATCGCCGAAAGCTTCGAGCGTATCCACCGCTCGAACCTCGTCGGCATGGGCGTGATCCCCTTCGAGTTCACCGGCGGCGACACCCGCAAATCGCTTGGGTTGACCGGCGAGGAAACGGTGGCGATCTCGGGTCTGGACACGATCCAGCCGCTACAGGAAGTGCCCTGCACGATCACCATGGCCGATGGCACCGAGAAGGTGATCACCCTGAAATGCCGGATCGATACCGCAATCGAGATCGAATACATCGAACATGGCGGTGTGCTGCACTACGTGCTGCGGAACCTGGCGAAGTCGTAAGGGATAAAACGCCCACTTCAGATGAAACGAGATCGGGCGCCTTCGGGCGCCCTTTTCACGTGCAGCCCGCGCAATTCGTCTTGAAAGGAGATCATTGCTGTTGGGCTTCCTTTGAATTATCGTTCTGTGGATCAAACATAAATTGCAGGCATCGTGGCCAAGCTACGCGGTCGTTTGCTCGACCGGAGAGTCTACGATGGCGTCCCAAACCTTTCTTTATGCATATGTGGTTACCGCCGGAGTGTCCGTCGTCAGATAATTTGGGACATCAGAGCGGGTTTTGTTTTGGAGGCTCTGGCTCATCCTTGATTGAGTTTA